>JAFAXS010000053.1 GCA_019240755.1 Vulcanimicrobiota bacterium | reverse complement strand
CGCCGTTCTTTTTTCGCGACGCGATCGACGACGGAATCGTCGCGTTCTTCGACGCGCTTTTCGCGCAAACGGATCCGCGTCCGAAAAGCGTGCTGCTGTACAATTTTCCGCGCATGAGCGGAATCACGTTTCGGCCGGATCTCGTCGACCGTCTCTTGGACGAGTTCCCCGGTATCGTGGCCGGCATGAAGGACAGCGCCAACGACGCACGCCTGCAGAGCGAAGTGCTCGCGCGTCATTCGGACTTCGCGATGCTGCCGGGTTCGGAGCGCGATCTGCTCGCCGCCAAGCGGCGCGGCGCGTGCGGCTGCATCTCCGGCAGCGTCGCTCTGTGGGCCGAGTTAGCACAGCGCGCGTGGAGCGCCGACGACGCCGAGGCGGCGGAACGACTCGACGCGGCGCGCAAAATGCTGGACGGCCTTCCCTTCAACCCGGCCGTGCGCGCTTTGATCGCGCAATCGCAGCATGATGCCGCTTGGGAATCGCCCGTGCCGCCGCTACGGCCGCTCTGCGACGACGAGCGGGCAGCGCTCGATCGGGCGGCTACAACGAGTATGCCGTAAGGTTGCCGTTCTCGTCGGAGCAGTAGACCGCGCCGTTCACCACGATCGGACTCTCCCAATGCACCGGTCCGATCGTCTTTCCAGCGCGCTTCATCGCGCTCGTCCACAAGAGCTTGCCGCTGACGGCGTCGAGCGCCACGAGCGCACCGTCGAACGCGACGAACACGATGCCGTTGGCGACCACCGGCGACGTGCCTTCGCCGCCCGTGTGTCCCGGCGACGACTGCCAGACGAGCTGGAGGGTGCTGACGCCCTGCGCGTTGGTTTTCAAGCGATACGCCTGGACGGCGCTCGGAAAGCCGAGGAACAGCCACGCGTGCCCGGCGGCGTCTGTCCAAACCGCGGGCGTTGAAAAGAGCGCATCCGGAAGGTTTAACACTTGCAGCTCGCTGCCGACTCCTGGAAGCGCCGCGCGATTGATCAGCTTGAGCTCCGCATCTTTTCCGCCTTGCGCCAGCATCCACGGCGTTTGGCTCGTGCCCTGCGCCGGAAGCAGTGCGGGCGAGGTACTCCCGAGATCCTGATCCTGGTTTTCGAGCTGCTGATAGTCAGCCGGAGTGTACGATCCGAACAGGGTGGCCAAATGCGGGCTGAGCGAGATGACCGAATCGCCGTAATCGTCGCCGCCTTTTTTGTTGGCGTCGAAATCGCCGTTGCCGGTTGCCGCGTAGATTCTGTCGCCCATCGAGGGGTCGGGATCGACCACCGCGCCGCCGCGCGACCAGATGCCCGAACGTTGTTGCGAGCACGTGTTCGGCCCGGGGAGCTTTGTATAGTCGCTGCAGAGGGAGTTGAAGACCGCTTCGGCGCCGCTGGTCAACTTCACGCTGACGACGTGCCCGTCGTACGGCGGGGCGTCGCCGTTGTACCCCGAGGTCGTCGCATACAGATAACCGTTGGCAACGTTCAGCGGCGACTCGTCCGCCTCGGTCGCCGGCATGCGCGTGATCTTCGCGGGAAAGCCGGGCGCGCTGATCTCGCGTCCGTTGGAAGCGGTGAGTTTGTGCACCTTGCCGTCGAGCGCCGGCACGTAGATCGCCGTCAATGAAGGATCCGCCGCCGGCGTCGAGTGCGTGTAGTTCGGCCCCGTCGTCGCGAAATGCCACAGAATCTTTCCCGTCGTCGCGTCGATTCCGAGCGTCACGCCGTCCTTGCGCGTTTGATACAGCATCGAGCGGAAGATTCGGCGAACTTTAATGCGCTGGAGCAAAATCGGCGTGGAATCGGCCGTCCCGCCAAGCGCGATCTGCCAGCGTGCGTGCAGCTTGCGCACGTTGCCGACGCTGAGAGTTTTCTCCGCCGAATTAAAACCGCTGCGCGCGGGATCGTAGCCAAAAACCGGCCAGTTGGTCGCCGACGCCGGGAATGCGGCGGCGCCGACAAGAGCGAGCGTGAGCAGCAGAGCGTAGCTGCGCCGTACCATGGTCTGTGGTTTGCGGTCCTCGGCCCGGCGCCTGCAGCAAACGGGAGGAAGCCCACCGGCGCTAACCGCAAGCCCCCGGCATGCCCGAGCCTGAAGATGCCGAGCTGAAACCTTCGGTCCAGAACGTCGTCGTTGACGTTCCGGGTTGGCAACGAGTCAAGCCGCGGATTCCCGACACGCAGCAGCGCCGAACGTTGGAGCAACGGCGTAGCGTCCGCGAGATCGTTTTCGGCGTCCAGGACGGAATTTTGACGACGCTCGGCATCATCACCGGCGTCGGCGTCGCGGAGGCGGATCGCGCGGCCGTGCTGATCAGCGGCTTCCTCGCGCTGCTCGCCGGTGCGCTCTCGATGGGCGTCGGCGAGTAACTCGGAAGCAAGGCGGAGCGCGAAGTAGTTCAAGCG
>JAFAXS010000171.1 GCA_019240755.1 Vulcanimicrobiota bacterium | reverse complement strand
TTCACAAGGCCGCGTTACCGGAATCGCGCCGGCCGTCGATTCTGCGACCGGGCTCGCGTTGCTAACGGTGAGCGGCGTCCCCGCCGGAACTCCGCCGGGCACGCCGATCGACGCGACAGTCGTTGTCGGAACGCTGCGCGGGCTCGTCGTGCCGCGTAGCGCGGTCGTCGAGGATCCGCAGACCGGCGATCGCCTGGTCTTCGTCGCGGAGCGTCACGCCGACGGCACGCTGCACTTCGCGTCGCGCAACGTCACAATTGACGCGCAAGACGACCGGGTCGCCCGCATCGCCTCCGGACTCCATCCCGCCGAACGCGTCGCCGCGCAGGGAGCGATCGATCTGCTAGCGCCCTCAAGCGAATAGGGCCTAGTGCGGTTGCGCGGTTTGACCGCACAGCGACGCGCTCGCCATCACCGCTTTGGCGGCGTCGTTTTCGCGGCTCAGCGTCTGATCCATCGTCCAGTTGAGCGCGTCGAGCAGCCGCGTCACCGGATTGTAGCCGACCACCAACCCGGGAACCGTCGCCAAGTCGATCGTGTACGGGTTCGGCGGCAGCCCGGCATAGCCGGGATTCGCCGCCAGGGGACTGATCGGCGAGGGCGTCGACGTGCTGCCGCGCTGGTCGGTCTGGCTCAACGCGCTGATGTACGCCTCGCCGGCGTGCTGCAGGTCGGCCATCTGCTGCGTGTCCACAAAGCCGCTGATGATGTCGAGCGATGCGTTCTGCGCCGCCAGCGCCTTGAGCAGCTTTTCGCGAATCTCACGGAGTCGTTTGTCGTCGTCGGGACGCCCGGTGCCGTGCAGCAGCTCCGGTTTGTCGAGCAGCGTTTGAATCGCGATGATGTTGTTCGCGATCGGCCGGATCAGGTTTTCCATGCCGAGCAACACCATGTTCTGTGAGTTGTTGGAAACGCCGCCTGGATCGCCCGCGACGGGGTCCTTCGTTGCGCTGCCGGCGTCGTCGCCGTAGAGCGCGGCGGTGTTGTACTGGCGAAAAAGCTTCGGGCTCTGCTTGATCGTCGTGTCGTTTTGCAGCATCATCCCAATCGCCGGCGCCATGGTTCGATGCAGTTCCGCGCACAGCGGTCGCGTGACGACGCGATAGATTTGTGGCGGCGGCGTCGGCGTCGCCGCGGGCTGCGTTTCCGCCGCGCTCGCGACGAGGCTCCGAAGCGCGACGAGCGCCGCGCCCACTATGCACGTCAATCGCAACATCTTCATCATTCCTACGGCTAAGACGCCCGGCGATACCTTCTCGTGACGGCGAGCGGGAGGTCGCCTTGCCGGCGAAGCGAATCGCTGGCCTCGTGTTGCGTGCGGCGATTCTTTTCTGTGCGTGCGCGGTAACGTTGCGCGCGGCGACGGGGGCGCCGCTCCCCGTTTCGGTTGCTGCCCCGTCGGTGCAGCGCGCGATCGTCGCGGCGATCGAGAAGGGTCGGCGAGTCTACGGCGGCCGAACGCCGATCCCGGGCGTGCTCCTCGGGGTCTGGGACGGTGCGGGCGGCAGCTTCGTGCGCACCTTCGGCTACGCCGACCTCGCGAAGCGCCGACCCTTGAGAGCGGACGATCACTTTTACATCGGCAGCAATACGAAGACGTTCGTCGTCGCCGTGCTTTTGCAGCTCGTCGATGAAAAGAAGCTGAGCCTCGACGATCCGCTGAGCCGTTTTAGTTTCGGCGTAAAGATTCCCAACGGACAAAACGTCACGGTGCGCGAGCTATGCGAGATGCGCAGCGGGCTCTTCGAAGCGTACAATACGCCGCAGGTCGAAAAGTTGATGACGAGCGGCAACGGCAACGCGAACTTCGATGCTCGAACGATGGTGGGCTGGGCGATGCAGCAGAAGCCCTACTTTGCGCCGGACAAACGCTATCGCTACACCAATACCAACTACCTGATCCTCGGACTGATCGTCGAGTCCCTCACGCACGACACGATCGCCGATCAGATCCGCAAGCGATTGTTGGTGCCGTATGACTTGACGCAGACGAGCTATCCCAACACGGAAGCGATGCCCGATCCGTGGGCGCGCGGCTACGCGTTCGACAAGAATCGGAACTGGGAGGATGTCAGCGGCACGATCCCCGTCTCGCTGATGGGCGCCACGGGCGCTATGATCTCCGACATGGCCGACATGCGGCGGTGGATTCCGGCGTACGTCAACGGCAAGCCGTTCTCCGCGGCGATGCACCGGGCGCTCATGCAGTGCAAGAGCGTCGGCGCGCCGGGCCAGGGATTCGGACTCGCACTGGGCTGCAGCAGCGGCTGGTATGGCTACACCGGCGGCCTTCCGGGCTACAACACGGCAAACTACTTGTTTCCCGCGACGGGCGCATTCGTCGTCGTGTGGGTGGACGCGCAGATCGGTAAGCCCGACCCGGGCGTCGCAAACGCCATGTTTCGTGACGTCGCCCGCACACTGACTCCGCGCAACGTTCCGTATCCGCCCGGGGCAAACGGTCTGTAGGCTCGGCTCAAGGTGACAAGAGTCACCGTTCGCCGTAAAATGTGCGTAGGCTGAGAACATTTGCGCATGAGCGGCAGCGCTTTGCTTGAATGGTGGCGATGAAATGAAACGTTTGGTAGGTCTTGCCTTAGTATTTTCGCTCTCGCTTGCCGCGTGCGGCGGTCAGCGCGGGTTGTCGCCCATGCTTCCATCAACCCCAACCGCGATGCATGGCTTCGCTCGGATTGGGCGCGTGCCGATACCGATCAAACACGTCGTCATCGTGTTTCAAGAGAACCGCACGCCCGATTACCTGTTCCAGGGCGTGCCCGGCGCCGATATTTCGAAGACCGGCGTTACCTACAAGGGCGAGATCGTGCCGCTGCAGCCCGTCTCCTTAGCGGCCGGGTACGACCTCGGGCACGGACATAGCTCGTGGGTCAAAGACTACGACTTCGGCAAAATGGACGGCTTCAATCGCGGATTGTCGCACAAGAAGCGTTTGCGGCCCTTCGGTTATGCGCCCATGTCGGAGGTGCGACCGTACTACGAGATGGCGACCCAGTATGCGTTTGCCGACCGCATGTTTGCAAGCAATCAGGGACCCAGCTTCCCCGCGCATCTCTACATTATCGCGGGCAGAGCCACCGACAAGTCGCTCACGCCGAACATCGTCGAGAATAATCCCGGTCACGCGGGGGGCAAACATCCCTCACCGGGCGGCTGCGACTCGCCGGCCGGCACGGTCGTCGAGACGATTAACGCAAAGACCGGCAACCAAGGGCCGACGCCATTCCCATGCTTCGACCCGCCCGTGCTGTCCGATTTCCTGGACGCGAAGGGCATCACGTGGCGCTACTACCAAACCCACCGGGGCGCCGGGCTCTGGCACGGCTACGACGCCGTGCGGCACGTCCGGTACGGCAAAGATTACGAGAACGTCGTGTGGCCGTCGGAGAGCGTGCTGACCGATATCGCGTCGAATCGTTTAGCCGACGTCTCGTGGGTGACGCCGAGCGATGCGTGGTCGGACCACGCGGGACCTAGGAGCACGGCCGAGGGTCCGTCGTGGGTGGCGGCGATCGTCAACGCGATCGGCAAGAGCGCCTACTGGCAAGACACTGCCATCTTCATCACCTGGGACGATTGGGGCGGGTGGTACGATCACGTCGCGCCGCCGATCGACAACTACTACGAGCTGGGTTTCCGCGTGCCGCTCGTCGTCGTGTCGCCCTATGCGAAGGCGGCCTACGTTTCCAAGGCGCAACACGAGTTCGGCAGCATCCTCGCGTTCACCGAAGAAGCGTTTGGCATCCCGAAGGGGACGCTCGACTCAACCGATAAGCGCGCGGACGACCTGATGGACATGTTCGACTTCAGTCAAAAGGCTCGCGCGTTCAAGAGGATTCACGCGCCGCGGTTTAGAGGCGTGAGCGTGGGACACATCGACGAGGAAGATCCATAACAAGCCGCGCTTTGCGCGGACGTAGCTCTGACGAACAGCACTTCGCAGTCCTGATTATAGCATTCGGCGCGTCCCCGAGTCCCTCGGTTTCGTACTACAGGTACTTCTTTAGCCAGTCCAGCATGATGTGCAGGCGCTCGACGCGGTGAATCGGTGAGCCGACGCGCGACAGGTCGTGGTTCTCGTTCGGCACCGCCACGTACTCGACCGTTCGGCCGAGCACTTTGAGCGCGGTGTACTCTTGCAGCGTCTGGTCGATGGGCGCGCGCGTATCGTTGTCGGAATGCAAGAGCAGCACCGGCGTGTGCACGTTGGCGACGTATGTGAGCGGCGAGAACTTCGCGTAGTCCGAGCTCGCCGGATCCCAGGCCGGTCCCCACGTGTAGGTGCCGCCGCCCAAGCCGTTCTTTCCGGCGAAGTCGGCGCTAAGATTCTCGCTTTGTAAGAAGCTCACGCCGCGCTCGGCGATTGCGGCCTTGTAACGGTCGGTGTGCGCGATGACCCACATCGTCGCATAGCCGCCGTACGAGCCGCCCGAGACGGCGAGCCGTGTCGGGTCGACGTCGGGACGGCGCACCGCGGCGTCCATCACCGCCTGCACGTCCTGAAACATCGCGTCGCCGTAGTTGCTCTCCAGCGCCTCTTCGAACGCGTAGCCGTGCCCGGTGCTGCCGGCCGGATCGCTGAACACGACGTTGTACCCTTGCGACGCGTACATCTGAAACTCGTGAAAGAACGTGTCGCCGAACTGCGTCTCCGGTCCGCCGTGAATGTCGAGAATAGTCGGATGCTTCGGACCGGCGCCGGCGGTCGCGGGCATGAACCAGGCCTGCACCGTGAAACCCGACGGATCTTTCACGCTGAACTCCTGCGGTTGCGACAGCGTAACGCTCGCGAGATACGCGTCGTTGACGTGCGTCAACTGCCGCGGCGTGCCGGAGTTGGTCGCCGCGACGTAGACGTCGGCCGGGTGCGTGAAGTCGCTGTAGAGATACGCGACGCGGCTGCCGTCGTGCGTGAGCGTGCACGACCACGCCTCTCCCTTGGCCGGGGTGACGTTCGCAAAAGTTCCGTTCGTCAGGTCGAGGCGGCGCAGGTTCGCATACGCCGGACCGTCCACGTTCAACTCCATGGATTGCGCCCCGGGCAAGGGTGCGCCGCAGAGCCCTCCGCCCTCCTTCATGTCGGCGAGCAGCGTATCGCCCCACGACACGGTGTCGCGTGCGACGAGCGTCTGCCGGTCGGAGCCGTCGAGCCGCGCAGCGACGAGGGAGGGTAGTTCGGCCGCGTCTCGCACGTCGCCGCTCAGAAAATAGACACGCGTCCCGTCGCCGTTAAAGAAAAACCCGTTGTTGGCGGGAAGCGGCGATGCGACTTTCTGCATCGCACCTCCCGTAGAAGCCATCGTATACACGTCGCTCGGTCCGCCGTCGACAGATTCGTAACGCAGGGAGTCGAACAGAATCGTCCGGTCGTCCGGCGACCAGGCGTCGAAACCTTCGGAGTATTTGCCGGACGTGAGCTGCATCGGATGCGAACCGTCCGCGTTGACCGTCCAGATGTGCTGATGCTGCTGATACGTGTAGCCCTGTCCGTTGGCTTCGAAGAAGAGCTGATCGATCAGGTGGATGTCGGTCTTGCGCTGACCCTCTTTCGGCGTAAATCCGGCCTTGGTGAAATCGATGTACGCGTCGTGCGGCGGATCGTTCTCCGTGATGGTCAACGCGATTCGGTCGCCGGCGTGCGACACGACGGGGCCCGATACGCCGTCCTTGATGTTCGTCAGCCTGACGATCGCGCCGCCCTCGAGCGTGTAGCGGTAGAGCTGAGGCTTCGCCTTCTCTACCGTCCGCACGAAGACGAAGCTCTTGCCGTCGGGCATCCAGGCGTAGTCGCCGTCGCCCAGGTGCTTGGTGACGTTGTGCGTCAGTTTGCCCGAAGCAACGTCCACCAGCTCGATCGAACGATCGTAGGTGTTCTTCGGCCCGTTCATCTTCGAAGCTTGGACGAGCACGTGGTTCCCATCCGGCGAAATCACAGCGTTGCTCAGCAGCGTCAGCTTGAAGAGGTCCTCCGGCGCGATCGGCGCGGCCGACGCCGCAACGGCGCCCAAAGCAAAGAAAAGCCCAGCGAGGATCGTAGTGCGCATGCCCCTCATACCGCCGCAGATCAGCAGGGGTTTCGGCTTTGATAAATATTTGAACCCACTCATGTGCCTTTCTCGCCGCCGGCGTAGAAGATCAGCTTGAAGATCGCCTGCGGCACCGTGATCAGCGCGTTCGGATTACCGTACGCGACGTAGATCTCGGCCCGGCGCAGGCGTAGGTGGTAGGCGATCGAGACGTTCGAGCACGAGCCTTCACAATTTCCGCCGCCGTTCGGCTGAGGCGGATACCCAACCACGCGCCGTATGCCGATCGCAAACGACGAATTGGCGCTCACCTGGTAGGCGTATGCGATCTCCTCGAACCACTGGATGTTCGCCGATCCGGTGTGGAAATATTGAGCCGTATCGTCGAGCGTGAGCGTAAGAGCGCCCCGGTTACCAACGCGAATCGTCGAGTTACGGAACCATGTGTCGAGGCGGCCGCCGGTGCCGTAATTTCCCGTATACCATTGAATCGAGGTCGGCGTTGCCGACGATCCGTGGGTCGGAAAGTTGTTGAGGTTATTCTGCATGCCGCTATGATATGTCAGGCTAAAGCCCGCGTTTTGCGAGATCGGCGTGAGGGCAGTGCCGAAGCGCCAGTAATCCGATCCCGAATAGAGCTGAAAGTCAATCGTTCCTTTGGTCAGGAAGTCCACGAGCACTTGGTTATCGCTCTGCGCGATGCCGGGAGTCGTGGTTCCTTGGTAGCGGTCCATGAAACCCGAGACGCCGATCGACGATAAGAAATCGCGCGGCGCAAGCGTCCACACTCGTGCGCCGTAGAGGCCGTAACCCCGAACGCCCGGATGCGAATCAAAGCCGTCGACCGGATTGAAGTAGTTTCCCACGTACCGGTACGAGCCGAAGAACGCGTACTTCTGGTTGATGAAGCCGCCGCCCGCGTCGAGCCAGTTCCCTTGCGATGGATCGAGTACGTTGGTGCCACGGTCGGTCGCGTAGTTCGCATATACCGAGAGGAATTTTCCGTTGAACCAGCTCACGCCGGCCTCGTTCGACACGTCGACGACGCCGGGGACGTCGGCAGCCACGTGCTGCAGGGCGGCATTCCAGTGATTGTCGTCCGACGTATAGTTGAGCGCCTCGGCGGAGTCGTTTCGGCCGTCGCCAATGGCATCGTATCCGGCGAGTCCGAACCGCCCCTGCTTCCCTTCGAAAGCATAGCCTTGGGACGGCGTGGGGATCGCCGGCGTATAGAGTATCGTCCGGAATCCGCTGCAGACGTCGCAGTTGAAGTTGTTGTAATACGGCGCAGCCTGGGTGAAGAACGGCCGGACCTCCGAGAAGATGCGCTGATACACGGTCGGCGAAATCGACTGCTGGTCGATCTCGACGTTCGAGTAGTCCGGATGCAGGGTGCCGAAAACTGCGGCCGTCTGCGTAACCGGAATTGAAAAGTCGGTTCCGACGCGAGACGTGCTGCCGCCGATTGACCGGCTCGCGACTTCGCCAAGCGCATACGTGCCGACTCGCGGCCCGGGTAGCGGCGGTTTCGCGACCAGCGGTATGTCGAGCAGTCCGGCGCGAGCCGGATCGTCGGGATTAGTTTGCGACTGATCGTACGACCAGACGTCGAGCTCGCCGGTCGAGCGTACGTAGCGCACGAACTGTACGTGCCACGTACCCGCGTGCGCGCCGTGAACGACGCGCAGCGGGATCGCCATCGTCACGACGTAGCCGCCGGAAGTCGCCGCCCCGCGCGATTCCCACGCCGGGGCAAACGCGGTATTCTCGGTCGAGGCCTCGTTATGGGCGCCGTTTGGATTGGATTCGAACTGGTATTGAAAGCCCGCAGGGCCGGTCGGCCAGAGGTCGACCCATACCGCATCGTCGGGCCAAGCGATGCCGCCGCCGATGTTGCTGCCTCCCGCAACCGTGTCGTCGCTGTGTTGGGCCGCCATCAGTGGTTCGTGCTGGTCAGCGTCGAAGCGGATGTAGAGATACTTCCCATCGGTAGTGGCGTGTACCATCGTCGCATCCTGCGACGCACGCGCGTGACCGACGTCCCACTTAAGCGGAGCCGAGGTGGCCTTATTCCAGGCGTCGACCGACGCACTTGGCTGCAGCGAGGGCGCGGTCTGCGTCACCGCCATCGTGGTGGTAATCATCAGAGCAGCGCGCCGTCGAGCGCCGAGTTAGCATAGCGCCGGAGCGCTCCCGCGTCCACCGGGCGGCAGTTGCGCGGCTCGCGGCCGTCGTCGCAGATCATAGCCCCGCGAAAGTCCGCTCCGCGCACGTCGGCGCCGCGCAGGTTGAGGCAGCCGATCCGTTGCGAATCGCCGCTCGATTTGTCCCAGTTCGAGTTGCGCGAGCAGATCTTGGTGTCGCGAAAGTTGCTGCTCCGTAAGTCCGCTCCTTGGAAGTCGACGCCCTCGAGATCGGCGCTTTCAAACCGAACGCCGCGCGCCTTCGCGTCGCGAAGGTCGCTGCCGACGATCGAAACGCCGCTCAGATCTCGGCCTTCGATGTTCGCGCCACGCGCGTCGCATCCGACGCACCGCGCGAGCACTCCCCGAACGTCCACGTCCGATATACCGGTCAGCACGCCTCGGAGATTCACGCCAGTCAGCTGCGCGCCGGAGAAGCTCGCGCCGGAGACCCGCGCGCCGTGCAGATCGATGCCGGTGAGATTCGCCCCACGCAGGTCGGCGCCACGCAGGTCGGCGTCGCGAAAGTCGGCGCCGGTCAGGTTGGCGTTGCGTAAGTTGACGTGTTGCAAATTGCTGTGAGCAAAATCTACGCCGACGTAGTTGACCCCTGAAAAATCCAAACCGTGCAGGTCGCGATGTGCGAACGAACAGCCTGTGCAGTTCGCCGGCATTCCCGATCCGGCTGCCACCGTACACACGATGGTGAGAAGTGCGCACAATAGTCGTTTCATTGTCATTTTCCTCTGATTTTGGTCCGTAACGGTTGCAGAAAGCCAGGCCCTCACCCAACGGAGGCTTTTGGACTGGAGTCGGTTAGCGCCGTTAGGTGCTAGCCTTGAGGTTCGGGTGGACTTCGTTTCTTAGAAGAATACGTACCGATGAACTTAGCGCGCGACACGTCCACGCGGCTCATGTCGACCCCACCCAGGTCGGAACCATTGAAAACTGTTCCGGTCAGATTTGCGCCGTCGAGCCGCGCATCGCTGAAATCGATTCCCGCTAACTCCGCGCCGGCGAAGTTGACGTCGCGAAGATCCGCGCCGGTGAAATCATCTCCGTTAGCCCTCACGTTCGAGAGATTGAGCCCTCGAAGATCGGCCTTGCTGAAATCGCACCCGGTGCAACTATTGAGCACGTCGCGCAGTTGGCTCGATCCAAGCCGCGCGCCGGTGAACTGACAACCGGAGAGGCGCGATCCGGTAAAGTCGGTGCCGGTCAGGTCGGCATGAGAGAAATCGCAGCCGGTCATCTGCGCGCCCCGGAACGACGCATTGCGCAGGTTCGCGTAGGTAAAGTCGACGCCGTTGAACTTGCCGTCGGAGAAATTCGTCCCGTTCAGGGTGGCGTTGCTCAGATCCACGCCCGAATAGTTCACGCCGCGCATGTCGCGCCCCGACCAATTAACGGCCCCAAACTCGCAGCCGGAACAGTTTCGTCCGTTCGGCGAGTTCTGCGCAAGGCGACCCATTTTTGCGGCCGCTAAGGCCGAGCTAAGGCTTTTGCGAACCTCGCTGTTCACTTCGTTCTTGATCCGCGTCGCGTCGATGTTGGGGACGCTCGGAATCGGGATCGTTTGCTCCGGAACATCCACGTTGATCTCCGGTAGGCGAACCGTGTGCGCCGGCACGTGAACGTGTGTTCCCGGAACGTGCACCACGCGCGGAACCGTTGCGCTCGGGGTCGCGGTAGCGGCAGCACCCGGGTTCGGCGCAACGGCGACGCGTACGTAACGGACGATCTCGCGCGTCTTCTCCGCGGCGGGCTTTTCCGGCGACGGCACGGTTGCGCTTGCCGTCGGGACGCTCGGCGAGACGACCGAGGAGGCCGCCACCGACGGCGCGACGGCCGTAGTCAGCAGCGCGATCGCACCCACGACGGCGACGGCGGCCGCGGCCGGCGCGAGGGAAAGATTCGTCGCGATATTGCGGCCGGCGCCCAAGAGTCGCTCGATGCGCAGCGAGATGTGCTTGCGCGTCGCGAAGACGCCCGGCGCGGGAATCGGATGGCGCGGCCAGGCGGCCCGCTCCGCCATCTTCGTCAGACAGAGCGCGTACGGACGAACCATTCCGCCGAGCGACAACACCCAGTCGTCGCACGCGACCTCGCGCTCGAGATCGAGCTGCTGGCCGATAAACTGCGCCGCCGGATTCCAACCCAAGAGCGCGATCAGCACGCGCTGCACGCCGTTGCTCCAGTCGTCGCCGCGGCGCAGATGCGCGAGCTCGTGCAGGCAGATCTGGTCGACCTCGTTTTGCGATAGTCCATCGAGCAGCGTGTGCGGCACTAGGATCACGGAATCGAAGAGTCCGACCGCGACGGGGACGTCGGTGTCGTCGCTGATACAAAGCCGCACGTCGCGCGCGCCCTTACTCGCCCGCGTCCACTGCGGCATCGACTCGCGATACTCGACCGGCAGCGGCAGCGCGTCGCGCTTGAGCTGCTCCAGCCGCATCAGCCCGATCGTGAGACGCACCAGCGCGTAGACGACGAGCAGCAACCATGCAACGAAGACCGCGATCGCGAGCGGCACCGGCAGCGTGAAGCGAATCCGCTCCCGTTGCGGCGCGACGGCGGGCGGCGCGGCGGCTCGCTGGAGCACGTTCGAGCGGGGGAGGCCCGTCTGCGCGGCAGGCATGCGCGCAGCGGTGTGGACGCTTGCGACGTACCGGTGCTGCGCGACGTCCGCGTGCGGCGTCGCGAAAAACGCCAGCGTCGTCGCGAGCGGCAACGCGAATGCCGCCACGAGCGTGGCGCCCCACACCGTGTAGCGCGTCGCCGCGTTGATGCGCGGCCACAAGCGGAGCAGCAGCGCGATACACACGACCAAGAGCGCGTCTTCCCAGAGCGCGTTGAGGGCGGTGGCCGACAGCGCGCTGGCAAAGGTGATAAAGCCCTGCGGTAAGCCGCTCATTTCTCTTCCTCTTCGTACTCTTCGATCAAGGCCCTCAGCCGCACGAGCTCGTCGTCGGACGGTCGCTCCGTCTCGATCAATCGTAGCGCCAGCGATCCGGCGCTGTTATCAAAGAAGCGTGAAAGCACGTGGCCGACGGCGTGCCCGGCGGCTTCCTCTCGGCCGAGCAATGGGCGATAGATGAACGCGCGCCCGGCCTCGTCGTGCGTCACGTATCCCTTGCGCTCGAGAATGCGCATCGTCGTGAGCACGCTGTTGTAGGCCAGCGCCGGGGGCGGCAGGGCCGACGTCACTTCCGCGACGGTTGCCTGCCCGCGATCCCACAGCACTTCCATCAGCCGCAGCTCGGCCTCGGTCAATGTCGCGGAGCGTCGCCGTGCCATGCTTAGACGGTCGGCCCCCAGCCCGGAAAGACCCGCGTTTGCGCCATCGCATCGGGTAGACGGACCCGCGTTCGCGCGGTGCGCGCGAGCTGGTCGGAGACTGGAAGATCGGTCCTCTGGTTCATCTGGCTCCTCGTTTCTCTTAAAGATTTAGTTGCATACTAGCACCGGCGGGACGGCTTGTCAACTAAATATTTAGGTGATGGGGGAAAGCCGCAGTCGTCTGCCAATAAGGGAGGGCTGTGCGCACGATCTTTGCAGTTTTGACCGTCGCCCTCTTAGCCGCGTGCGGCAAAGGCACGCCGATCACGAGCGGCACCCCGACTCCGGCTCCTACCCCGCCGCCGTCCGTGACGGCCCAGTATCCGATTCCCACCGCCTCGAGCAAACCGGCGGGCATCGCGCTCGGCGCCGACGGCAACCTGTGGTTCACGGAGTTTGCCGGCAGCAAGATCGGCATGCTGGCCCATAACGGCACCATCACCGAGAACGTCACGCCGACCGCGAAGGCGCAGCCCAACGGAATCGCATCCGGGTCCGGTCCCAACCTGAACGTGTGGTTCACCGAAACCGCGCTCGGACAGGTGGGACAGATCACGGTGTCGGGACCGCCCTACACTGAGTACAGTCTGCCGGCGACCGGCGCGCACCCGGTCGGCATCACGCTCGGCGCCGATGGCAACATGTGGGTGACGGACGCCGGTACCAATTCGATCTGGCAAATTAAACAGACGAAGAGTAAGCCGTTCGTCAAGTTCAAGCAGTTTCAACTGAGCGCCGGCGCGCAGCCGGCCGCGATCACGAACGGCCCCGATAGCGCCCTCTGGTTCACGGAGCCGGGCACGCATCATATCGGGCGCGTTCCGATCGGCGGCTCGCCGATCACCGAGTATCCCGTTCGCGCGAACGCCGGCCTCGCCGGAATCGCGCCCGCCAACGATAACGCGATCTGGTTCATCGAGCAAAAGACGAAGATGCTCGGACGCATGGACCTGGCGGGAACGGTCACTGCGGAGTATCCGCTCACCGGCGCCGTCGCGCCGGACAATTTGCTTCAGGGCATTGACGGAAACTTCTACTTCACCGATAGCGGCGCCGATAAGATCGGCCAATTCTTCTTCAAATCGCACCAAGTGAAGTTCTATTCCGTTCCGACTGCCAGTTCGCAGCCCACCGCACTGACGCTCGGAGCGGACAACTTCATCTATTTCACCGAGACGTCCGGCAACAAGATCGCGCAGTTCCGCTACTTCCTCTAGCCCTCTGTCACCTTGGGATCTCGCTGGAATCCACTTCTCCTAGCGTAGCGATGGCGCCGGCAGTGCTGCCAATCAAAAAGTATCGGCGACCGGCCTGAACGACGTGGATCGCGGCATGCTGCGAAAGCATGCGCGACTCTACCACCTGTAACAATCGCGACGGATCAGCATTGAAGAACCGCAGCTGCCGAAGCTTGCGCGCTAGCGCATAGAGCAACAGTAAGAGCGCGGCCATGACCGCGAGCTTTACGAAATAAGCCGGCCAGAACGCCATGGGCATCAACGGTCCGGCTTGCGGATGAGGCGTTGCCGCAGCGCGGCGTTGGCTTCGTCGAGCTCCATCTCTTCGTAACGCGCGAGCTCAGTCTCGTACGCCTTCCGGCGGCGCTCGTACAGCTTCTCGATCACGCGGCGGTCTCGGCGCGCCACAATGAGCTCGTCGCGCAACTGTTCCAGACGCCGCTGCGCTTCGGCGCCGGCGTTGCGGCGCGCCGCTAGTGACTCGTCAACGTACCAGAGTGAAGATTCCACTCGCGGCGCCGACAGCTGCGTTCGAAGAGCGTCGCAGAGGTGCACCATCGCTCGCTCGTGCTCGCCAATCTCTTGGCGACAGACCGCGAAGCGCCGCTCGCAATCGCGTTCGCCGCGCCGGCGATGCTCGAGCAGCGGTGCGA
>JAFAXS010000158.1 GCA_019240755.1 Vulcanimicrobiota bacterium | reverse complement strand
CCACATCGCCCACGCGGCGCGCCACAGCTCGTCGCGATTTCCGACGCCGCCCGCGTAGAGGCTCGGCTGCAGCGAAACACGCAAGACCCCGGGCGTATGCGCGTAGACGATCCACCACGCGCAGCCGAGGGCGCCGAACGCCGCGCCGGCGACTGCCGAGCGCAGCGCGGAGAGCGCCGACTTTCCTCCGACGGCGAAGAGAACGGCCGCGACGATCGCGAGTCCAAACAATCCTGCGCGTGAGAACGTGAGCAGGTCGGCGCACACGATCAGCGCCAGCGCGCCTTCCAGCAGCGCGTCACGCCGCACCAGCGCCCACGCGCCCAGCGCAGCGGTCGCAATCGCGCAGTAAGCCGAGAGCTGGTTGGGCCCTTCCAATAGACCGGCAACGCGCGGAACGATCGCCGCGCCGACGTACAGCCCCGACGGCGCACCGGCGATCTCCTGAGCGAGCGCGGAGAGCGCCACGGCGATCGCCGCGACCGCCGTCGCAACGACGATCGGCGCGTCGTCGGGATCTATCCGGTACGCGGCGAACGCCGTGGCGAAGAGCACCGCATACTCGAAAGCTTTGAGCGTCTCACGCACCGCCGGTCCCCGGTGGACCGCATCGAGCAACGTCAGCGCGCAGGCAACGCAATACAACAAGAGCGCGCCCAGAATCAAACGCGCCGGAGCGCTGCGCAGCATCGCGGGGATTCCGCGATACGTCGCCAGCGCGGCGAGAACGCCGAGAAGCACGCTCTTTTGCATTGTGATCGTCGTTCCGGCCAACTCGTGCGCGAAATCGAAAGGGATGGAAAGAATCAGCGCGGCCGCGCCGTAGGCCGGCCGGCGCGCGGTCACCAACGCGGCGCCGACGAACGCGACGAGGAACAGTACACCGGCGAGCGGATCGAGGGGAACGGGCGCGACGAAGCGATCGATGACGGGCTGGTACGCCGGCGTCACGAGCGCTCGATATCGCTGATTAGATAGAGCGGGCGTCCCTTGACTTCGTCGTAGACGCGCCCGAGGTACTCGCCCAAGATGCCCAGGCTCATCAGCTGCACGCCGCCGAGGAAGAGCACGGCGACGATCGTTGACGCCCATCCCGGAGTGTACCCCGGCGGCTTGAGGCTGAAGAGCTTGAATCCAATCACCACCAGCGCGTAAACGAAAGCGATGGCGCTGACGGCGAACCCGAAATACGACGCGAAGCGCAACGGGATGTCGGAGAACGACGTGATTCCGTCCATTGCGAATCGCAGCATCTTCGTCACCGGATATTTCGTAGTTCCGGCGTGGCGGACGTCGCGGTCGTACTCGACGGCCGTCTGATTGAAGCCGACCCAGCTCACCATGCCGCGCAGGAAGCGATGGCGCTCGGGCGACCTCCGCAGCGCTTCGACGACGCGGCGGCTCATCAGGCGAAAGTCTCCCGCGTCGAGCGGAATGGATACCTTGGTCAGCCGCTTGATGACTCGATAGAACGCGCGCGCCGTGACGAGCTTGAAGCGGCTCTCGCCGCGGCGCGAGCGCCGCACGGCGTACACCACATCGTATCCTTCGCGCCACTTTTGCACGAAGGTTTCGATCAGCTCGGGAGGATCTTGAAGGTCGCCGTCCATCAGTACGATCGCGTCGCCGCGCGCGATCTCGAGCCCGGCGGTCGCTGCTAACTGATGGCCGAAGTTGCGGGACAGGTTGACGAGCACGATGCTCGAGCGCCGCTGCATCTCGGAGCGAATGGCCTGCAGCGTCCCGTCGCTGCTGCCGTCGTTCACGAGCACGACCTCTATCTCGAACTGCGCGCGAAGGCGCTCCGCCACGATCGCCAGGCGATCCAGCAGCGGCCCCACGTTGTCGGCTTCGTTGTACAGCGGAACCGCGATGCTGAGCACCGGCCGCGCCGATTCATTCATCTATGGATTGCACTTCAACGCGCCAGCGGGCGCCGCTTTCCTGCAGCGGGATGGCTCGCCGAATCTCAGAACCAAGGCCGCGATGGCACGCCGCCGCCGAGTTGCGAGGATCGCGCTGCTGCTTGCGCTGTGTGCCTGCACGCGCGGCGGGCAGCCCTCGTCGAATGCGCCGACGCCGACGGCGAGTCCGAGCCCATCGCCCTCGCCGGTCCCGACGATCGCCGTGGTCACGCCGGCGCCGAGGCCGGCGATCACCGGATCTGCCGCGCCGGTCGCGCCGCGCCTGCACAATAAAGTGCCGCGGTTGATCCCCGATGCGGCACCGCAAATTCTCGCCGTGTCAATGACCGAAACGACGGTGCATCCCGGTGACGACGTCTCCGGAAACGTCGTCACCAGCTCCAACGTCGCGAGCGTGCAGGCCAGGATCGGCGGCTACGCCGTCACCCTCACGAAAGTGGGTGTCGGCCGTTTTGCGTTGACCTATCACGTTTCGGTGCCGTGGTTCGTTCGCGGCAACTTCGCGATGCGCGTCGTCGCGCGCAACACGCGCGGCGACACGGTCGAGCGGAGCGTTCCCATCCAGCTGCGCTAGCGCGCGTGCGCCGGCGTTACGGCGGCGGAGGAGCTCCCGGCGGAGGAGCGCCCGGGCAGCCCGCCGGCGGAGGTGGCGGCTTGTGGCCGGGCGCCGGCGGCTGCGGCGGCGGCAGACAGGGCAGGTTGGGGAACGGTGCAGGGTTATACGGCGTTGGCATCACTTGAGGCTGAACTTGGTTGACGCCGCCGTTCGCTTGATCTTGCCAGGCGTAGACGTTATCGCGGATCACTCGTACGTCGGCATCCGGCACGACGAACACGCGAGGCCGCCGGTCCAGGCCGTTTTGCGCGACTTCCTTCGACTGAAAGGAGCCGCGGTCGTAGAGGTAGCGGAAGCTCGTTCCCGACGGATAGCGCCGGGTGATCTGGTAGTGGAGCGCGTCGATGCGATCCATGGGAATGGCCTGCGCGTTCCATCCGCTCTGGTCGGTGGTGATGTAAACGCTGGACGTAAAGGGCGTTATCGGCGGCACCTGGACGATGAACGTTACGAGGACCGGCTTACCGGAAAAATGCTGCGTCGGCAACGGCGTTTCGTCGGGTCCCGGCGTTGCCGCATACGCCAGCAAATCGGGATTCGGCGCCGGAGTCGAGAGCGCCACGGCAAATCGCTGCACGTCGGCGAAGCTCCCCTGCGCCGGAAGCGGAGCGCGCGATAGATCCAGCTCCGTCACCGTGCCGCTCGAGTTGAAGGTCGCTCGCGCCCAAATGCGAGGCGCCGGCTTCAACGCCGTGTTGCCGCCCGTCTTCGCGTCGCGAATGATGATGTCGGACGCGACGCGGAAGCCGTCGCCCGACGTAAAGAAGACGTAGCCGTCTTGATAGGCCAGCAGCTGACCGCTCACGACGACCGCCGAGCCGGCGGCGAGCAGCACCGCCGCGAGCGCCAAGACGGCGAGGCCATAGCGGCGGCGCATCATAGTCGCATCAGATATAGTCGCATCAGATCGGAAGGATCTGCACGACGGTGGCCGGCTGCCAGAACTGCGTGCGATAGGGATTGCCGTACCAGTACAGCGTCTTCGAGATATCCATGAGCGCGTGGGGCAAGATCTTGAGACGAAGGTCGAAGCTGGCGTCATAGGGCGGCTGACCTAAGAACCAGCTATACAGCGGTTGTCCTAAGATGTTATTCGGCGGAAGCCCGAAGACGCCGGGCACCGGAATCGGGAAGTCATCGTGGTGACGCACCAGCACGGAAAAGTTGAACTCCGGCGTCGGCGTAAAATTCAGGCCGAGGCTCGTCGTGCGCAGCGTTGACACGCCGCGAAACGACGTGAAGCTGAGCGGGCAATAGAACGTGTTGACGGGCGTGCACGGCAGGTAGCCTCCGTTGATATAGTGATCGCCGACGTTGAGGATCTGATAGCCGAGGTACGTGTTGACCGCGCGCGAGAACTGCCGGCTGATCGTAAAGTTCTCCGACGTGTTGTCGATCCAGTGCGGCAGCGAGTTCCACTGATACTGTTTCGAAAAGCTGGCGTTGAAATAGTAGGTCTGGTACGGACTCGGCGGATTGTTGAGCTTTAACGCCGGCGTGAAGAAGCTGAATCCCAAGACGGTGTTCCAGATCGTCCTGTACACCGGGCAGTAGTAGGTGAACTTCTTCGGGACCGGTTGATACGGGCAGGGTGAGCCGTACGCCTGGAGCCCCGGCACCGGGATCGGTGCGAATCGCGGGCCGCCTTGCGGCCAGTATCCCGGAAATCCGTTCAAGTACTGCTGGCCGCCGACGCTGTCGTGATTGAATCCGTACCCCTCCCAGATCTGCTCGTACAGCGGCAGCTTCCCGATCCGGTTCTGGAAGCTGGTGGCGGTGAGCTCCACTTGCGTGGGGTGGTCCAAGCTGCCGGCGATCGTATGCGGCAGCTCGAGCGCGCCCGGCCCGAGCACGTTGTAGTTCGTCAGCTGCGACGTCGCCTGCAGGTACGAATGGGGCATCGCATAGGTCGCGGTGAGGTACGTCGTCTGCTGCGCGGCACGCGGAAGGCTCAGCCAGCTCTGTTGCGTGTAGTATTGCGTGAAGCTCGAGATTTGGAACCTGCTGCCGAGCTTCTCGTACAGGTCAAGGTTCCACCACTTCTCCGCGCGCGTTGCCGGATTCACCGAAAAGATCGCGTACTCGTGCTGGCCGACCAGATGCTGCTCGACGGCAAGGTACGTATGGTACGTCGGATCGTAGCGCAGGTGCACGGCGGTGAGCGAGTTGTCGGTTCCGGCGACGTTCCACGTGAGGTCGGCGGTGGCGCCGGAGAGCGTGTTTTGAGCGAAATACTGCTCGGGACTGAAGTTGATCACGTACGAACCGAGCGGAATCGGCGCTCCCGCCAGATAGGTGTGCGAGTTGATGAAACGCACGAACGTCTTCGTGCCGATCACCGCACCGGTGCCGGTGATGCTCGGCTGTTGCGGCACATCGGGAAAGTAGAACGCATCGCCCGGCATCACTCGGCCCTTCGCCGGATGCGCCAGGTCGCCGTTGAGGAACGTCCACCGGTCGGGCTCGCTCGTTACGGGAACGAAGTAGATGCGGCGGAAATCGAGGAAGTCGGAGATTGCAGCGCCGCTGACGGTTCCGCTGGAGTCGTGCAGCGTCACGTGACCGGCGACCAGAAACCGGTTGAGTTTTAAGTCCATCGAAAACGAGTCGCCGGTGACCGTGAAACCGTCGCTCGTGCGCAGCCGCACGTTCCCGTCGGCCTCCAGCAGAAAGCGATCGTAGTAGAAATCGATGCGCGTTGCGTTGAGGTAGATCAGCGCCGAAGGCGGCGGGCTGGTCGTGCTCTCCGGCGCCGGTGCCGCGGCTTGTGCCGCGCGGCAAGCGACGAGGAAGGCCAGCATCGTAAGCGCGGCCGGGAGCACAGTTCGTGGCACGGTCGCAACGCTTTTTCGATGCAAGGGCGCCTCTCCTACGCGGGAAGGCGCGCTGCGTGAAAGCCAGAAAGCGCGCGCATGAAACGCGTCGTGGCGCTCGTCATAGATTCGGGGGGCGTTGGCGCGCTCGACGACGCGCAGGACTTCGGCGACGCCGCAGCAGTCAACACGATCGGAAACACGGGCCGCTATGTCGGCGGATTGAGGCTTCCTCGTTTGCAACGTCTCGGCTTGGGGTTGCTTGCGGAAATTCCGGGAGTGGCGCGCGTCGCCGAGCCGGCAGCCGCGGTCGCGCGATTGCGGGAACGAAGCCGCGGCAAGGATACGATCACCGGTCACTGGGAGATGATGGGCATCGTCACGAGCGTTCCCTTTCCGACGTATCCGAACGGGTTCCCCGACGAGATCGTCGCCGAGTTCGGTAGAATCACCGGCAAGCCGCCGCTTGGAAATAAACCCGCATCCGGCACGGAGATCATCGAAGAGCTCGGCCCGCAGCACGCGCAGACCGGCAGGCCGATACTGTATACTTCGGCCGATTCCGTGTTTCAAGTCGCAGCACACGAAGACGTGGTACCGCTCGAACGGCTCTACGACTGGTGCCTCCAAGCGCGCCACATGCTTCGCGGAGCGCACAACGTGAACCGCGTCATCGCGCGTCCCTTCGCCGGAAAACCGGGGTCTTACCAGCGGACGCCGAATCGCCGGGACTATGCCGTCGAGCCGCCTCTCAATTTGCTTGACGAATTGAAGCGCATGGGCGTCAGCGTGCACGCCGTTGGAAAGATCAGCGACATCTACTGCGGTCGCGGCATCTCGTCGTCGGTGCGCGTCGCCGATAATCGCGAAGCGATGGCGCGGACGATGGAGTTGCTCGAGCGCGTGGACGCCGGTTTCATTTTCACCAACCTCAACGATTTCGATTCGAAGTACGGCCACCGCCGCGACGCCCGAGGTTACGGTCGCGCGTTGGAAGAGTTCGATACGTTGCTTGGGTCGATGGAGCGGCGTTTGCGTCCCCGCGACGAGCTGATCATCACCGCCGATCACGGCTGCGATCCTACGGCGTCGGGCACGGACCACACCCGCGAGCACGTGCCCTACCTGCATCTGAGTTCAGCAGAGGGACGCTCGCTTGGTGATATCGAGGGTCTGGACTACGTGGGACGAACGGTACGAGAGGCATTCGCATCGTGCAGATAGCCATCGGCATTGCAGCGGAACGTAACGTTCCCGAAGCGTGGTGGGCGCTCAAGCGTACGACCGACGTCGTTCTGGGCGTGCTTTTACTATTGGTGGCGGCGCCCGTCATCGGGGCGGCCGCCGTGGCGATCGCGTTCACCACCCGCGGGACGCCGTTCTTCGCGCAGGAGCGAGTCGGAATGAACGGCCGCCGGTTCAAGATGTTCAAGCTGCGCACGATGGTCGCCGGCGCTCACGCCATGCGTTCGAGCGTCATGCATCTCAACGAGGTTGACGGACCCGTCTTCAAGATCCGCGACGATCCGCGCTTGCATCCGCTGGGGCGGTTCTTGCGGCGGACGAGCATCGACGAGTTGCCGAACCTAGTCAACGTCGTGCTCGGCGACATGTCGCTCGTCGGTCCGCGCCCGGCGCTGCCGAGCGAGGTCGAACATTACGATGCCTTCGCGCTGCGGCGCCAAAGCGTTCCACAAGGGATCACGTGTCTTTGGCAGGTGAACGGGCGCAGCGGCGTGTCGTTTGAGCACTGGATGGAGTTGGACAACCGCTACGTCGACACGTGGACGCCGCTCGGCGATTTGCTGATCGTCGCCAAAACGATTCCCGCCGTGATACGGAGGAACGGAGCGCATTAACGGCTCCCTGCACCTGCGGGTAGTTCCCGAACCTCGCCGCCCGCGCCGCCGCGTCTCGATCGCCGCCTCCACGCTCTTTATCATGGGCGCCACGTTCGCATCGACGCTTCTCGGGTTCATGCGCGAGGTGGTCAATGCGCGGTACTACGGTACGCGCTGGGAGATGGACACCTTCCTCGCCGCGGCGACGATCCCGACGATACTCTTCGGCGTTTTCAACGGCGCGCTCGTCAGCGCGCTGGTTCCAACGTTCTCGCAATATTTGGCGCGCCGCCGAGACGAGGAGGCGTGGCGGCTCGCAAACACCGTGCTGAACCTGTTGGCGATCGTCCTGACGAGTTGTGCGGTCATCGGTTTCTTTACGGCTCGTTGGTACGTGCCGGTCATCGCGCATGGCTTTCCCGCGCCACAGATGGGCGTGGCGATCCGCATGACGCGCTGGCTGATGCCGAGCATCGTCGCCGTCAGCCTGAGCGGCGTGCTCTCGGCCATGCTCAACGCGTACCAGCGGTTTCGCTCCGCCGCGCTCGTGGGGGTCGCGGTCAACGCCGTGACGATGGCGTGCGTCGTTCTGCTGAGTCACGGCATGGGCATTTACGCGCTCGTCCTCGGCACCGTGCTCGGCTTGAGCGCCCAGATGCTCGTTCAGCTGCCGTCGTTTCTTTCCATCGGCCGATATCGTCCGGTCATCGACCTGCGCCACCCCGGGCTGAAGAAGATCTGGGTCTTGCTGGGGCCCATCATCGTCGGCTCCGCCGCAGGTCAGCTGGCGCTGTTCTTCGACCGCTTCTTTGCCTCGACGCTCGCCCCCGGCTACATCGCGGGCATGAACTACGCCACGAAGCTCGTGAACTTCCCGCAGCAGATTTTCGCCGCGGCGATCGCGACGGTGATCTTTCCGTTGCTCGCGGCGCAGTTTGCGCGCGAAAACCGCCGCGGCGTCGCGCGCAGCGTCGTCACCGGCTTGCGGCTGGTGAACTTCATCACGATTCCGTCCGCGTTCGCGCTGATCGTGTTGGCGCACCCGATGGTGCAGGCGCTGTTCGAGCGCGGAACTTTCCAAGCCAGCGCGACGGACTTGACGGCGAGCCTGCTGCCCTACGCGGCGGTCGGACTCATCGCGCTGGCCGCAAACGTCGTCTTGACGCGCTGTTGCTTTGCCTGTCACGAGACGCTCGCCCCGGTGACGATCTCCGTGGCGACCGTCGTGCTCAACGTCCTGTTGTCGCTGGTATGGCTCCCAAGTCTCGGCGCGCGTGGATTGCTCTTGGCCAACTCCGTCAGTCAAACGGTGCAGGCCGCGCTGCTCTTGATGGTTGCGGCGCGATTGGTGTCGGGCATCGATTGGCGCTCGCTCGCGATCTCCGGCGGCAAGGTGTTGCTCAGTTCGTTTGCGATGCTGCTCGCGTTGGGCTGGATCGGCGCACTGGGCGTCACGCCGGAAGCGAGCCTGGCCTCGCGTGCTTGGTTCCTCTTCGGCCAGATCGCAATCGGCGCGACCGTCTTCATCGCGGCCGCGCGCGTGCTCGGCGTCGAAGAGCTGGAGCTCGCTTGGCGCACGATCGTAGCGAAGTTCGAGCGCAACCTCGTCAGCCCGCCGGAAAATCGCGAAGCCCCAATCGCCTAAAACCGTGAAATCGTTTTCTTGTTGAAATTGACTACGATTACTATTTCACGGGCAGGCTCGATATTCGGCGAGAGCCAACGTAGCTGCGCCATGCTCTCGATCCTCATGCCCGCTTACAACGAGGCTAGTTCGATCGCCGAGAATGTGTGCGAGACCGTCGAGACGATGCACGCCTTCGGCATCGACTTCGAGATCATCGTCATTGACGACGGAAGCATGGACGGGACGCACGCAGCCGCAAGTCATGCGCTCGCGCGCTGGCCCGATCGCGTGCGCGTCGTCCGTTGCACGCGCAACGAAGGGAAGGGTAACGCGCTCATCTGCGGCGCTTCCTACGCGCGCGGCGACTACGTTGCATTTTTGGATGCCGACATGGATCTGCATCCCGAACAGCTCGCCGATTTCTTCGAGATCATGCGCGCCCGCGGCGCCGACGTCGTGATCGGCTCGAAGTTTCATCCGAGGTCGAAGGTGGACTATCCGCCGACGCGCCGCGTGTGGAGCCTCGGCTACTACATGCTGGTCCGCGCTCTCTTTGGCTTGCCGGTGCGCGATACGCAAACCGGCATCAAGCTCTTCCGTCGTCAGGTCTTGGACCACGTGCTGCCGCGCATCTTAGTCAAACGATTTGCGTTCGACCTCGAGCTCCTTGCCAACGTGCACCACTTCGGCTATCGCATCGCCGAGGCGCCGGTGACCCTGAACTTCCAACGGGTCTGCAGCAGGCTGCGTCTGCCTGCCGTTGCGAAAGTGTTCATCGACACGCTCGCGATCTTTTATCGCATGCGGATCCTGCACTATTACGACCGGCCGCACCGCCGGCCCGCGGCCCTGGAGTCCGCCGCGGCCTCGCACGAAATCGTCGTTCCTGTCACGATCGCAGACTAGCCGCACTCGGGAACCCGGCGCGGCGCTGGTGCTCTTGTTACCGGGGCTTGGAGACGCGCTGGCCGCAAGTCCGCTGCTTCGCGGTTTGGCGAGCGCGGCCGAGCCGTTCGATGCGCTGACGTGGCAGGCGCCGGTAACGGAGTATGTTCGTGCGCTGGGCACCGCGCGCGACGTCGTCGAGCTCCCCTGGCGTCCGAGGGCCGCGGAGTTGCTCCGAGTAATTGCCGGGCTGCGACGCCGGCGGTACGATCGCTGCATTCTGCCGTTTCCCGCCACCCGCTGGCAGTACGCGGCGGTGGCGCGCGCGGCCGGCGGACGCCGGCTCTGGATGCACGAGTACGGCGGCGCCTCGAGCGCGATCGCGGCCACGACCGCCGGCGTACGCGTGCCGTTGCGCGGCGGCCATCGCTTGGCGGAGAACCTGCGTCTCGCGCGCGCCATGGCGCTCGGAGAGGCGGCGGAGTCGCTGCAGTACTTGATTCCCGCGCAGTGGCGCGCGAGCACCATCGCCGGAGTGCTCGGGATACACCCCGGCTCGATGGCGTACAAAGGGAACGAATCTAAGCGCTGGCCATACGAGCGATTCGTCGCGCTGGCTCGCTCCCAGGCTGCGAAAGGGCGGCACGTGCGCTTCTTTCTCGGACCGCACGAGAACCGGGAGGCCGCTCGCGCGGAAACCGACTTTTTGGGCGACGCTGCCGTCGCGGTGATCCGGGAGCCGCTGACGGAGGCCGCGCAGCGGCTGTCCGAATGCGAAGTCTTCGTAGGAAACGACGCCGGCTTCACCCATCTGGCCTCGGGGCTCGGAGTGAAGACGCTCGCGCTGTTCGGGATGACGAGCGAGGTGCGGGGGGCGCCGATCGGACCCGCGATTGCGTTGCGTCCGTCGCTCTGTCCCGCCTGTCACGACGAAGGATCGCATCGGTTTGTGTGCGTACGGCGACTCGACTATCGCTGCATCGTGCGCGATGTGGAGTTTGGTGCGGTCGATCAGAACGTCGATCGCCTGTTCGAACTCTCGACGGTGAAACAAGAGTTGAGCCTCGAAGGGCCATTCAGACTCTACGGAAAGGCATACTCGTGAAACAAGAAGCGGTGCAGGCGGCAGCCGGCACGCCTCCCTGGGCGGTCGTTCGATCGCAGCCGGCATTGTTGCGCAAAGCCGGCATCCCGGCGCTTTTTGTTGCGCTCGCGCTGCTCGTGACGAGCGCCTACGGCCAGGGACTGCAGCTCAACGACGGACAGGCCGCGCTGCACATCGATCCGCTCAAGTTCCTCGGGCAACTGCTCTCGGCGTGGAACCCCGCGCTCCACCTCGGGACGCATACCGGATTTTGGTTCCCCTACGAGACTCCGTACGCGTGGGCGTATGGGCTGGCGGAGCTCCTCCGCGTGCCGGCCGCCGTCGCTCAGCACTGCATCGTCTTTTGCGTGTATCTCGGCTGCCTCGCGTCCATGTACTATTGCCTTCGGTACGTCACGCCGTGGCTGAGCGAAGCCGCGCGCGTCGCCGGCGCGTGCGCCTACCTCTTCAACATGTACGTCGCGCTGAACTCGCAGGCGCAAATCGTCTGGCTGTTGACCTACGCGACGCTGCCGGCCATGGTCGGCATCACCGCTCGCGCGATCCGCGGCGAGATGAACTATTGGCGCGCCGGGCTGTTTATCGCCCTGCTCGTCCTCGCGGGCGCGGGAATCAATCCGCCGCTGGTGGGCATCAACGCGATTCTGCTGACGCTGTTCGTCGGGATCGCGATCCTCTTCGATCCCGCGCCTATCGCCGCGCTGCGCCGCACGTGGCCGTTCCTGGCGATCGCCGCGATCGGCACCGTCGCGGTCAACCTTTACTGGCTGGTTCCATTTGTGGATTTTTTCCGCGGCGCGTACCTGAACGGCGTGTTGAGCGAGGCCCCTTCGATGCACAACGCTGCGACGTCGTTTGCCAACGTATTGCGGGGGCTCGGACACTGGGCGACCTTCGTCTCGTTCGCGGGGAAGGCGTACTTCCCGTGGGCGGCTCCCTATGCCGCAGGTTTTTTCGGTGCGCTGCTCTGGTTCGTTCCGATCATCGCGCTGGCGGGTATCGCGCTGCGGCGCAATCAGAACCCCGCCATGCTGTACTTCTTGATCGTGACGATCGTTTCGGTTCCCTTAGTGGTCGGCTATTACCACGATCAGGTCGGCGATGCGGTGACGACGCCGATCTACGACCTGCTCTATCGCAATTTCCCGGGCTTCCAGATGTTCAGGTTCTCGTATAAATGGGTGGCCGGCGTCGAGTTCGGACTCTGCGGCCT
This sequence comes from Vulcanimicrobiota bacterium, assembly GCA_019240755.1. Lineage (GTDB taxonomy): Bacteria > Vulcanimicrobiota > Vulcanimicrobiia > Vulcanimicrobiales > Vulcanimicrobiaceae > Cybelea. Next base: position 32,309 of record JAFAXS010000158.1, on the reverse strand, counting down.
GTATGCGATCGCCGCGGGGGCGCTCGTTGCGACGCTGCAGGAGCGCATCGACCGGAATCCACGTGCGCAGCGCCGGCGGTGGCTGCGCCCGGCGACGGCCGCCGCCTTCGTCGTCATGCCGATCGTCATCTTCATCCCGGTGCTGATCGCGAAGATGAACTATCCCGGCGCGGTGCTGCCGGCGTGGGAGTATCGCGAGAAGGCGCTGCTCGGGAACGATCAGCGTCAACGCGTTGCGCTCTTTCCGACGCAGTACCTCGAGCAGTTTGATTGGGGCTCGCCGCAATTTTACATAGAGGACTCACTGATCGATCGGCCCCTGATCTACGGACTGTTAGGCAGCGCGCCCACCGAGGGGACCGACGTCTGGGAGAAGCGCACCTACCGCGCCGCGCGGGAGGGACTTCCATTTGCAACCGACATGCTGCGCGTTCTGGGCGTCGATACGATCCTGCAGCGCGACGACTTCATCCCGGTCATTGACTTCAGCTCTCCCGGAGAGTCGCGGTTCAATACGACGACGCTGACGCACGATCTGCTGCACCGCGTCGTCGGCGCCTCGCAAGTTCGTTCCGACGGACCGTTACGGGTGTATCACGTGAACGGGACGCTGCCGCTGCTCTACGGCGTCACGCATCCCGTCGTCAGCACTGCGCCGATCTTCACCGACGCGTATCTCGGAAACGTTCCCGCGATGGCGGCCGGGAGAGCGCAGTTCGATCCGCCGAGCCGTTCGACCGATGAATTCTCCGGCGCGCTCCAGAGCATCGCTCCGATCATTCCCTCGTCGCCGGAGCAGATCGTGGACCTGGCGGTCAACCAGGCGCTGCTGCACGGTGGAATTCGCGTGAATCCGCCTCCCGCGGACGTCGGATGGACGACGCCCTTTGAAGTGCGCGACGGCGGCGTGTACGAGGTGTTCTCCTATGAGCAGTCGCTGTTGTTCCAGCGCAGCCCGGCACAGAATCTCGAAGTTGACGGCACCTATTTCTCGCCGTTGACCACCGGCGGCGCTTGGACGCGGTACGGTAGGCTCAATCTGGCGTCCGGCGCGCACTCGCTCTCCGACGGCTACCCGGATCCGGGGCTCGTCGTCGCGTTGATCAACGCTGACGACTTGCGCGCGTGGGAAGACCGGATTGCCGGGCTGGCCCGCGCGCTGCCCCGCAATCAAACGAACACGACGCTCGTCTATGGACCGAAGGCGACGATCACGCTGCCGGCTTCGGGCCGCTATCGCGTTCGCGCAGGCGCGGTGGCGCCGTTCGGTCCGGACGGGCAAGCTCGGACGCGCATTCTGCCCCGCGGGACGTATCGCGGCGCGTTTCCCGTGGCGCTCTCACCCGTGCTCGCATATCTTCCGGACGGCGGCGTCTTCGGAACGTCGCAGATCATGATGCCGCCGCAATGGTATACCGACGATGCCTCGGCGTATCGGTGGCAACGCGGCGATCCGATGTCGTGGCTCCTCTTTGCACGCGACGCGCACGTCCGCGTCTACGCCGGCGGGACGGCGAGCGCGCGCACGCGCGTCTCGATGCGGGTCAGCCGCCTGCAGGTGAGCAACGCGATGACCGTTCGGGCGAATGGGGGACCGTCGCAGGACGTCATCATCGGCGGTCCGGCGGCCGCCGCGCAAGCCTACGATACGCCGTCGCATCTCGATGGTCCAACGCCCGTTGCGGTGACCTTCTCGCTCGATTTGCGGCCCGGCTGGAACGACGTCGAGTTTCGTTTCCATTCGTTGGGCAACGAACGCGGCGATCTCGGGAGCAGCGTGATCTCGGCCGCGGTCGCTCCGGACTTGGAGTTCGCGCGTACAGGACGTTCATCGAACCGGCAGGCCGCCATCAAGGACGCGGCATTCAATGCGGTCGCTATTGCGCCGCCGCCGGACGGCTTGGCCGGCGATCCGGAGGTTGCCGGGACGATCGAAGGCATCGGTAATCGCGGCGCATGGGTCGCCGTCGCGCTGCGCGATAGCGGGAGAACGGAGTATCGCGTTGCACCGATCTCGCCCAGCGGTCCGTTCGACGTCAACTTCCTGCACGAATTTCCCAACGGCTGGTCCGATGCGTCGCAGCGGATCGCCGGAATGTGGTTCATCTGGCGAGACGCGCGACCAAAGCTAACGGGAATCTACTACAACGTTCATGCGATGCCGGCGCGCGCGTTGGATCACCCGCAATCCCTCGTCGATCTTCCCATCCGCGTGGATGGACGCCTGATCGGAAACAGGCCCGTGTCGCTCTCCGCCGGACGGCACGTGATTACGAGCGGCGATCCACAGGTGAAGATGACGCTGCTCAGCGTCGAGCCGCTGTCGTTGCCCAGGACGGCGCGCCTGCGCGTTGATTGGCACCGACGCTCTCCGACGGCCTTGACCGTGACGGTGCAGAAGACGGCGAACCCGTTTCTGCTCGTGTTCGATGAGGCATATCACCGCGAGTGGCAGGCAACGATGGACGGACAACCACTGCCGCACGTAATTGTTGACGGAATCGTCAACGGGTGGCTCGTGCCGAGTCTCCCGAACGGAGGCGAGATCGCGGTAAGCTTTGGCGCGCAAACCCTCTACCTGGTGGCGGCCGTGCTCTCGTTGCTGGCGCTGATCCTCATGGTCGTGCTGGCGTGCAAGCCCGAACTTTGGCCGATTCGAACAACGCAGCGCTGACCGCCTGCGCCTGGGCCCTCGAACGAGCGCTGCGCTACGCGGCGGCGACCGCCGTCGTTGCGCTGGCAATCGCGACGCTCACCGGCGGAACGGCTGCCGAACGCTTTGCGACCGTCGCGTACGTCGCGGCGATCGCGGCGGCGATTGCTGCGGTGCTGCGTTGGTTCTTGCCGGCGCTGCCCTCGCAGCAGCCCGCAGCGGATCCCCGTTTTCCGGCGGCGTTCGCGTTCGCGCTCGGCCTCGCGTTGCTGATCGTGGCGGGCGCCGCCGCGGCATCGCAAAGCGCGGCCGAAGTCCGCGTGGTCGCGCTGTGCTTTGCCATCACGGGTGCCGCCGCACTCGTGCACGGCGGCGCGTTTTCGGCGGTACGGCGCCGATTGGCGGACGCAAACTATCTCACGGTGGCGATTCGGTACTGCGTGATCGTCGCGCTGTGCTCGCTCGGCGCCGCCGCGCTCTTCGCCGGCGAAGCGACGGACGCGCTGGCAAAGTTGGCCTATGCGTCGGCGTTCGTTGCAGCCGCACTCGTGACCGCATCGCTCGCCGCGTCCTTGCGCGCCGGCAACTTGGCGGGCCGCGGCTACGCTGAGGCGCGCCGGCTGCTCGCGACGCCGGCGGCGGCGAACGTCTTCGCGCGCGCCGCGTGGTATTGCGTCGCGGCGATCGTCGCGGGCTTGGCGTTGGCGAGCCTCTTGCCGGCAGTCTACGCGGAGCGCTTCGCTACCGCCGCATACCTCGCGTCGCTGCTCGCCGCTTTTGCGATCGGCATGCGTTGGCTGTTGCGCTCGTCCGCTAGCGACGATGCGCCGCCGCGCGCCGGGTGGCTGCGAGCGGCGGCGACGGTCGCGGCGTGGTTGGTGGCCGGCGCCGCGCTGGCGTTCAGCGCGGTCGCAGAAGCCTTGTTGATCGTTGCGGCGCTCTACGCAATGGCCGCCGCGATACGGCGCGCGGCACTTACCACAGCACACTAAATGGTGACGCGCCTTCCAGCTTTCGTAGCGGCGGCGGCGTTTGCGGCGTTCGTTTGCGTGCTCGGCATACCGACGCTGCGCCACGATTGGAGTTGGCCGATCGATCGCAGCGCGATTCCGACGTTTCTGCAAGCGTCGATCGGCGGTTGGGTCCCAACCGGTTTCGGGCAGTTTAACGCGCATCCAACGACCTATCCCATCGCGTTGCCGGTCGCGCTCGCGATGTCGCTGTTTGGACCCCTCGCGGCGCTCGTGCTGTTTGCGCTGGCGGTCGGCTACCTCTGCGCGGTCGCCGCCGCGACAATGGCCCGGCGCTGGACGAGCTCCGCCCCGGCGCAGATCGGCATGATTGCGTTCGCGCTGTTCAACCCGTGGGTGTACAACGAGGTCGTCGCCGGCCACCTGATCATGGTCCTTGCGTACGGGGCGACGATCGGCTTGATCGCCGAAATGTCCCTCGGACGCAATGCGTCCGCAGCGCGCTGCGCGTTGTGGCTGGTTCTCGCGCAGACGCAACTGCAGTTTCTGATCGTAACGCTGACCGCCGCCCTGTTCTTCGCGCTCGCGACGCGCAAGTGGCTGGTTCCGGCCGCCGGGGTCGTGATGGCGCTGCCGTCGGCGATTGGCGTGATCGCGGAGCGGAGCGCGCTCGCCAAGACACCGTACACGCTCGCGTGGCAAGCGAATCAATCGGTTTTGCCGGCTGCGCTGACGGCGCTGCGCGGGTACTTCCCAGGATACGCCGATCACCTGGGCGACCTCGCGGCGATCGCGACGTGGATTCTGTTGGCGCTTGCGATCGTCGGCGTCGTTGCCTTCCGGCGGTCTCGCGCCATGATCTCCGCGGCCGTCGTTGCGATCCTGCTCTTTACGATTGTGACCGGCGTCTACGGACCGTTCGGCGCGTGCTACGCGTGGACGGTTCGCAACGTGCCCGCGAGCGGAGTCTTTCGCGAGCTCTACGACTTAGCGGGAATATTCGCGGCTCTAGTGCTCTTCGGTGCGGCGGCAGCGACCGCCGCCGTCCGTCCGTTCCGTTACGTCGCGCTCATCGCGGGCATACTGTTGCCGCTGTCGTGGCTCGCCAGTCCGCCCTCGGGGTTTTGGATCGGGGCCGACGCATACCCCCATCCGGAGATATCTGCGGCGCCGTTCGAACGCGTCGCGCTGCTCCCGGCGTTTCAACCGTTACAGCTGCGCACTGGGGGCGGCGACGGCGCGGATCCCGACGCGCATACGTATCCGTATTCCGTCGCGGCGCTCAACGAATATCTCCCGGGCTATCCAGTTGATATGGCGCTTGCCGCGTACGAGCAGAACGGCGATATCGCTGCGCTGCGCGCCCTCGGCGTCAGCGAAATCATTGCGCGACCCTGGCTGCTCTCGCGGACGAACGGCGCGATCGGCCTCGCGGCCGCATCGCTCGCCCCTCCGCCGCGCAGCATCGATTCCGAGGTGATTCGCTACGTGAACGATCCGGCGACGATGATCGCGCGTTGCGCAAGCGAGCAAGTCGTCGCGCTGCCCAGCGCGATCGGGTCCTGCGCGATTTTCTTCGACGACGTTCCGTCGGCGCGCGCCGAGGTGACGCCGCTGTCGCCGTACGGCGATTCAATCGATCCGCGAACCGGTTGGATCGACGCGCGCTTCGCCTTTGCGGCCGTGCCGCAACTCGCGCAGGGGATCGGCGGAGTAGTGACGGTGTCGAGCCTGCCCTACCGCCTGCCGGTCGCCGACGCCGTGCTGGCGTTCGTACGCGGCGCGTTACGGGATTCGCGCGACGTTGCGCTGCTCGTCAGCCGCTCGGGAGAGTTTCGTTGGATTCACACGACGTCGCCCACGGTACGGTGTTTCGGCCTGTGCGAGCTCGTCGCGCAGACGCCGGTGCCGCCGCGGCTCCCGCTCTCTGCCGCGCCGTCGCCTATCGCTCCGCTAAGCTTTCGGAGCCTAACGCCGTGGATGTATCTCGTCGAATCCGGAAGCGCGCGGGATGGGCTGCTTCGCTTGAACCAGCGTTACGATCCGGGGTGGATCGCCGTCGCTGCAGGGCGGCTCTTACCGCACCTGCGCATCGATCTGGCAAGCAATGGCTGGGAGCTTAGCTCGGCGCAATCGAGCACGATCGTGCTGGTGCATGCGACTTCGGTCGCGCAGGCGCTGGCGGAATTGGCCGGCATCGCGCTTGCGCTTTGGTTGCTGAAGGCGGCGCTTGTGGAGCCGACGAACCGCGAGGCGCAGTGAGTTCCGCCATGTCGGTCCCGTTCGTTGATTTAAAGACGCAGTTTCGTAACCTGCGCGACGAAATAATGCCGCGCATCCTGCGCGTGATGGAGGACGCCACTTTTATTCTGGGTCCCGACGTCGGCGCGTTCGAGGAACGCTTCGCCGGCTACGTCGGAACGCGGCATTGCGTCGGCGTCGAATCCGGAACGGCGGCGCTGCAGCTCGCGCTGGAGGCGCTCGGAATCGGCGACGGCGACGAGGTCATCCTTCCCGCAAACACCTACATCGCGTCGGCGATCGCCGTTTCGGCGACGGGAGCGTCGCCGGTCCTCGTCGATTGTGACGATGCCTATTTGATGGACGCGAGCAAGCTCGATGCGGCGGTAACGCCGCGCACGAAGGCGATCATGCCCGTGCACCTGTACGGTCAAGCCGTTCCAATGGAACCGGTCCTGCGCTGCGCGCGACGGCACGGACTACGCGTCGTAGAGGACGCGTGTCAGGCGCACGGCGCACGCGACGCCGGAAGAGCCGCGGGCAGTTTTGGCGACGCCGGAGTTTTCAGCTTCTATCCGGGCAAGAACTTGGGCGCCTACGGCGACGGCGGAGCGGTACTCACCGACGATCCCGAGCTCGCCGAACGGGTTCGGTTGTTGCGCGACTTCGGTCAGCGCAGAAAATACGAGCACTCGATCAAGGCCGGCAGCTGTCGCCTCGACTCGATTCAGGCCGCCGTGCTCGACGTCAAGCTTGCGCACCTGGACCGCTGGAACGATGCGCGCCGTCGCAACGCGCGGCACTACGATGCGAAGCTCGCTGCAATCGGCATCGAACCGCCGCGACGGTTGACGGACGACGGACACGTGTACCATCTCTACGTCATCGAAGTCGAACGGCGTTCGGCGGTGCAGCAGTTCTTGAGCGAGTGCGGGATCGCCACGGGAATCCACTATCCGATCCCCATCCATCTGCAGCAGGCCTACGCGGATCTCGGTCTGGGCGCCGGATCGTTTCCCGTAACGGAGCGCGCCGCGCACCGGATCCTGTCGCTGCCGATGTACCCGGAGCTGCGCGAGGAGCAGATCGACCACGTTGTGGGCGCCATCGAGCGTTCGCAACGCCTCGTCCCGGCGTAGCGCGCTCCACGGCAGCGTGCGCGAACTAACGGCGGCCGTAGTCGGCGCCGGCTACTGGGGACCCAACCTGGTACGTAACTTTCACGCCTCGGACGCATGGCGGGTGGGATACATCGTCGACTCCGATCCTGCGCGGTTGGAGAGACTCTCTCGGCTGTACCCGCAGGTCGCCGTCGCGTCGCAGATCGATGCGGCCCTAGAGGACCCGCGCGTCGACGCGGTCGCTCTCGCGACGCCGCCACGGACGCATCACGCGCTTGCGCGCAAGGCTATCGATGCGGGCAAGCACGTTCTGGTCGAGAAGCCCTTGGCCGAAACGCACGGCGCGGCGAGCGACTTGGTGGAAGCGGCGCGGAGCGCCGGCGTGCGCCTGATGGCCGATCACACGTTCCTCTATACGGGGTCCGTGGAGAAGCTGCGTGCGCTGCACGAGAGCGGCGAGCTCGGCGACATCTACTACGTCGATTCCGTGCGCGTGAATCTGGGACTGTTCCAGGAGAGCAACGTGCTGTGGGATTTAGCTCCGCACGACATCTCGATCATCAACTACGTGTTGGGAGAAGAGCCGAGCGGCGTGGCGCTCCAGCTCCTCGCGTGCGTGCACGCGGAGACGCCCGACGTCGCCTTCCTGACGATGTGGTACCCGAGCGGCACGATCGCGCACGTTCACTTGAGCTGGCTCTCTCCCGTCAAAGTGCGCCGCACGATGATCTCGGGCAGCCGCAAGATGGCGGTTTGGGACGACGTGGATCCGAACGAGAAGATCTACATCTACGATAAGGGCGTGATCCTCGACCCATCGAGCACGACGTTGCAGCAGCAGATGGTCTCCTACCGATTGGGCGATCTCATGGTGCCGCTGGTTGACAATCGCGAAGCGCTAGGGAAGCTCATCGACGATTTCGCCCATTCGATTCACACGGGAACGCCGACGCGATCGGAGGGTCGTTTCGGCGCGGGCGTCGTGCGCACGATCGAAGCGGCCTTGCGCTCCGCGCGCAATCACAGCGTCCGCATGGACCTTTAGGGTCCCTCCTTCGATTCCCGTGCTGCGCTTCTCGCTGATGCTGCCGACGCTCAATGAGGAGTGGCGCGTCCGTGCGCTGCTCGACTCCATTGCCGCGCAGCGCTATCCCCGCGACCGCATCGAGCTGCTCGTTGCCGATGGCGGCTCGACCGATCGGACGATCGAGATCGCGCAATCGTACGGCGCGGTCGTGCTGCCGAACCCGATACGCCGCGCGGAGCCGGGCGCGGCCATGCTGTTGGGGCATGCGAGCGGCGACGTAGCGACGTGGCTGGCTGCCGACAACGTGTTCGGCGACGAGCTGTTTCTCGAACGGCTCGCGCGTCCGTTTGCCGACCCTCGCATCAAGGCCGCGTTTCCCGCGTTGATCAACACGGCTGCGGACGGCGCGACGACGCGCTACTTCAATGCGTTCACTGACCCGTTCAACCACTTTCTCTACGGCGCGGCCACGTCGCCCGCGTCGTTTCGTCGCGTCTATCCCGTCAAGCGTGAGACGGCGGACTATGTCGTGTACGACTTTGCCGCCGGACCGCCGCCGCTGGTCGCGCTCGCGCAAGCCTTCACGATGCGCCTGCCCTACCGCAAGCCGCCGGGAACCGACGAAGACGACGTCGCGCCGGTGGAGACGCTCATTGCGGAGGGTCACGATATCGCGTTCGTGCCGAACGCGACGCTCGAGCATCACACGGTGGGAGGGCTGAGCGATGCGCTGCACAAGTTCGGCCCGCGCTTTCGCGCCCGCATGACGGACCGGTCGCAGCCGGTTTGGAGCCGCCTGCGGAGCTCCCGCAGCCCGCAGCGCATCCGGGCGTACCTCTGGCCGTTCTATTCCGTGAGCGTCGTTCTACCGGCGCTTGCCGCCGTCAACGGACTCGTGCGCGACCGGCGCAGCGAGTGGGTCTACCATCCCTTCCTCAGCGCGGCCTTCGGCTTCGAGTTTTGGCGGCAGGCCTTCAGGCTGGGCTGGGATCGCCTGCGCGGACGGCCGTAGCTGCGTGCCGAGGCGTAGCCGGCCGTCGCTCTCCTCGAAGACTTCGCTCCAGTACCGCATCATCACGACGCCGGCGCGGTGGCGGCCCGAAAAATCCGCGATGTGACGCTCCTCGATCATGTCGATCATCAGCGACGCGAAGTTAATGCCGGCGGCCGTCGTCAGCGCCAGCGTTCCTGAGAAGCGCGGATTCATCTCGATGATCGAAAAGCTTCCATCGTCGCGCAGCATCCCTTGAACGTTGGCCGGCCCGCGCAAGCCGCTCGCCTCGACCACGTTACGAACGATCGCTTCGATGCGGGGGTGATGATAGGTGCGGCCCTTGACCGAAACACCGGCCTTGATCGCGATCCGCTCGCGCGGCACCGCGGCGACGACTCGTCCCGGCTCCGCCGCGAAGCAGTCGACGGTAAACTCCGTTCCCTCCACCGCCTCTTGGACGATCAAATCGCTGCGGCCCTGCGCGGCTTCGTGCAATGATTGGAGACTGTCCACGCGCGTCGTGCCGACGGATCCGGATCCGCGCCGCGGCTTGAGATAGACGGGAAATCGTTTCACCGGCATTCCGGGCGAATATGGGGCCGTCTGGGGCCCTGGAATGCCGAGCTCGTCGAGGTACCGCGCGAAGTTCAGCTTGTCGCCGGTGCGTTCCGTGATCGTTCGCGGCGGCAGCAAGACGCGGCATCGGATCGCCTCGAAGCGCGCGCGCGCGTCGTCGAGCGGAAGAAATTCGCTTTCGACGATCAGCGGCACCAGCAGGTCGATCTGCAGGCGATGCGCCGCCTCGAGGCAGGCCGTCGCGAACTCCGGCTGCGTAGCCGGCGGCAAGACCACGAACGCGTCGGAGAACGCGCGCGTCGCGTTGAGCTCGTTCATGTCGCCGGCGGCGATGAAGTCGGCCCTGCCGTCGTCGCGCAACGCCTTGATCAGCGACTGGGCCGTCACGGTTCCCGCCGCCGTGATCAAGATGCGGCGTACCGGATCCTTAGAACGCGTCATGCGGGACCCAACGATGACTGAGATCTTTTACCCGGATCGTTCCGGGGTGGTGAAATGCGTAAAACCGATTGTCGGGGCCGACGTAGACCGTGTCGCCCGTCAGCGGATCGCGGCCGTAGAAGACGATGGCGTTCGTCGGCGCGTCGTAGACCGCACGCCAATGATAACCGCTCGGAAGGTGCGCGTAATCGAACTGCGCTGACGAGTAGCATCCCGCCAGCGTCAGTACGAGAACGCCGGCGGCGCAGGCTTGCCTAAGGTTCCTAGTACGTTCGGACGTTTCGCAAGCCGGCTGATCTGAAGGCCGCGGCGACTTTGTCGGCGTCGGCGCCGGCGTCGGGATAGAGCACGACGGATCGGCCGTTCGCCACTGCATCATCGAAGTTGGCGACCTCATCGCCGGGAATCGGATAGGCGGAGAGGTAGTGCGCGGTGGCGCTGGCGCGCGAACGAAACGAGCCGAGCGTCGCTTGATGGCCGCCGATTCCCGGAACGCCGGTCCCGCCCGAATCGCTCATGATGCCGTGGCCGTGCGTCATGTCGTCGGCGAACGAATCGTTTTCGACTTCGGCAATGACGTCAACGAACTCGAGCGCCGATCCTTCGGTATCCTCGGCGCTACTGCTGACCACTTTGACCTTGCTCAGGTCGATCGCTGCGCCGGACAGCGCCTTCTCGAGCGTCTCCGGGTCGGACTGAGGGAAGATCCCAACGACTAAGCCTGCTGCCACGCCTTTGCGACTCCTTACCCGCCGTACATTTTAATGGCGTGGCCGAGCCGTTCGACGCCCACTCGAATATTCTTCTCCGTCGCATTCGAGAAGTTGAGCCGCATGCCGTCGTGCACGTTGCGATGCGGATAGAAGTTGACGCCCGGAACGAAAACGACTTTCATCTCCGCCGAGATGCGCAACAACTCGGTCGTATCTATGCCGGGCACCGTCACCCAGAGAAACATTCCACCTTTGGGACGAGTGAATGCGACGTCGGCGGGCATCGCCTCCGCGAGCGCATCCGACATGACGCCCTGCCGCGCCGCGTACGTCCGCGCAATTCGAGCGACGTGCGCATCGAACGAGTGGCCGTCGCTCGCATACTCGGAGAAAATGTACTGCGTGAGCGTACCGCTGTGCAGATCCGCGCCTTGCTTCGCGAGAACGACCTTCTCGCGTATCTCGGCATCGGGGATCACGAGCCACGCGATCCGCATGCCGGGCGCCATGATCTTGCTGCCGGTGCCCAGATACATCACGGGTGCCGACGTGTCGTAGGTGATGAGCGATGGCAGATCCTCGCCTTCGAATCGCAGCTCGCCGTACGGATCATCTTCGATAATTGGCAGGCCGAAATGCTCGCAAATGCGCACGACCTTCTCGCGGCGGCCGCGCGAGAGCGTGCGGCCAGTCGGATTCGAGAAGTTCGGCACGACGTACAGAAACTTCGGGAACGGATCGGCGCGCTCGAGCACCCGCTCGAGCGAATCGGGGATCAGTCCCTCGTCGTCAGTATCAACGGTGAGATACCGCGATTGATATGCGTCGAAGGCTTGGATCGCGCCCAGATACGCGGGATCTTCGAGCACGACGTGATCGCCGGGATCGAGGAACACTTTCCCCAGCAGATCGAGGCCCTGCTGCGACCCATTGACGATCGTCACTGTCGCCGCGTCAAACGCGCAGCCGCTGCGCCGGCCGAGTCGCTCCGCGACCCAAGTTCGCATCTCCGGGATGCCTTCGGTGACGCTGTACTGCAGTGCCGCCGCGCCGTAGCGTTCCATGACCCGCTGCGTCGCTCGGGCGATGGCGCCGGTCGGGAATAGCTCCGGGGCCGGCAGGCCGCCGCCGAAGGAGATGACCTCGGGCTGTTGCGTGACTTTGAGCATCTCGCGAATCGTCGAGGCGCGCAGGTGCGCCGTTCGCGCAGCGAACTTCGCGGCTCGCGAGATGATCGCCATAGGGCGAAGAGATTATCCGGCGGCCATTGGGGGTCCGCTTATGGGGACGCCTGCAGCGGATGCGCCGGGGCGGATCAGCGCGTCTCCCGCGAACGAGAGAATCGTCGCTCCCAGGCCGGTCAGGCCGACGAGAATCAGCACGAGCGTACCGATCACCGGCACGCATTCGGCGGCCGTGATCAGGGCGATTCCCACAACGAGCGCGATGATCGGCGACGGAGTCGTTGCGGGACTGATGAGCTCGCAGAGCCGCCGCCCGATGAGTAGCGCCAGCGCCGCCGTTCCCAGAAACGCGCTGGCGACGACGAAGACGAGCTCCACCAAGATCAAAGGCAGCAAAAGGATCGTAATGGCGAGCAGCACCGCCAACGGGATCACCGCAACGCAGCCCAACACGCCGATCACCACCGACAGTCCGGGATGGCGCTCCAGGCGATCGAGCACCATGCGAGTCCGCAGCGGAAAGATCAAGAAAACGAGCAGTGCGAGCAGATTCCAGGAGAGCCGCCAGAGCAGCCGATGGTCCGGAGCGAGCGGCGCGTACGCCGTATCGTCGGGCGCCCACGGAACGACGGCCTGGGTCACTGCGCCGCCCACGGCGTGCAGCTGGCCCGTCACGATTCCGCCCGGGCGCACGTCGCAGTTGCCGCCGATCACGTTGACGTCGCCTTGCACGACGCCGCCGATCGTCGCATCGCCGAAGATCACGGTGAGATCGCCCTCGACCACCTGACCCGGCTCGACGACGACCGAACCGAAGTACGTTCCGCCGTGATAGACCGCCTGGGTACCGGCGTCGGCGCGGCCCATCGTCAGGGTCAGCGCGCCCGCGAAGAGCGCCGCAATCAGCGATAACCGTAAACTCATCAGCGAACTCCTCGAACGTCGCGCGGTACCGCGGCCGGCCGTAGCCGGCGGTATCCGTAGATCAACGCAAGCACCAGGAAGATATCGAGCAGCAACACCGCGGTCACCGCGGCTGCGGCGAGCGGCGCGGCGGGCGCCAGCGCTCGGAGCGCCGCCCCCGCGGCGGCGATACTCTGCTGCTCCGAGACGACGAGTGCGGCGACGGTCCCAACGCCTCCGCCGCGCGCCAGCGTGACGGCGGCGACCGCCCAAGCGATGACGAGATAGCCGATCAGCACCGCAAGAAAGGGGACGCGCCGCGCGGGCCGCAGCGGCGCGGCCGCCGCAGCGGAGACGACGGATTTAGTGAAGTCCGGCGTCATTGCGGCCGGCGCACGAGCCGTCAGCAACAGCCCGTCGATCACGCGAAGCTCCTCGAGCAACGCGGCACAAGGGTCGCACTCCGCGACATGCGTCGCGATTTCGAGCGCCTTGCGCGGCCGCAGCGAGCCCTCGAGGTAATGGTCGAGCAATAGCTCACACGATGAGCAGCGCACCGGCACCTCTCTTGGCGCGATCGTAGGAGAGCGCATTTTGCGCCCCCGCTTCCCGCTCGCGCATCTTCTTGGTGAGCGCGATCTTGCCGCGGTGAATCAACGTTTTGACGTTACCCAGCGATAAGCCCAACGTGCTCGCGATCGTTTGATATTCCATGTTGTCGAAGTAGCGCAACGCCAGCACGGTGCGCGTCCGCTCGGGCAGCTCGGCGAGCGCCGCGCGCAACTCGCGCTCCGCTTCCTCGCGCAGCACGCCGCCCGCGGGATCGGCGTCGCGCGACAGATCGGGGAATGCCGTTTCGATGCCGTGCTCTGCGGAGAGCTCGGCCAGTTGCGGGGCTCGCAACGACTTTGCGAGATAAGTTCGAATCACGTTACGCGCAATCTGATAGATCCAGGTCGAAAACTTTCCAAGCTGCGGATTAAAGGTTCCGAGATGGGCGTACGCCCGCAGAAAGGTCTCCTGCGAAAGGTCGGCCGTTTCCGATGAGTTTCTCACGGTGGCGCCGATGAAGTTTGCGATGCCGCGCTTGTAACGGTCGACGAGCACGCCGAAAAGCTCTCGTTCTCCCGAACGCACTCGCTGCACCAGAGCTTCGTCGCTCTGATCACGAAATGCCATCCCTCCTCGATTCGGTTCCTCTGGCGGCTCCTACCTAGCCGCTCGGGCGTTTGTTACGCGACCGGTCGCGACCGCAGGGTAGGGCTCGCCGCGTCGCGCGGCGACAAGACCGGCGCCGCGCGCAACGGCCACTCGATCGCGAGGTCGGGGTCGTTCCACGCGACCGTGAATTCCGCGGCCGGGTCGTACGCCGCCGTCTGCTTGTATGCGACGATCGTCTCGTTTTCCAAAGCAAGAAAGCCGTGCAGGAAGCCCACCGGGATGTAGATCTGCTCGCCGCGCAGCGGCGAGAGCACCGACGCGTGCCAGCGCAGATACGTCGCGCTGTCGGGCCGGAAGTCGACGATCACGTCGAAGGCGCGCCCGTGGATCACCTCGACCAGCTTGGCCATCCGCGCATCGCCGTGGAGACCGCGCAAGACGTTGCGGCGCGAGAGCGAAAGGTTGTCTTGCAGAAACTCATCGGTGATGCCACATTCGTGGTACCTGCGCGAAGAATAGGTTTCTTTGAAGAAACCGCGTTCGTCGCTAAAAACCTTCGGTGTCAGCATCAACGCGCCCGCGAGAGGTAAATGCTCGATCTCCATAAGAACGAGGGTACCATGAACGGCAGTGCGACTCCGCTGCGCACGTTGGTGCTGCGGCGCGGGTTCGAGCGCCTTCGCTCAAGCGCGATGCTCAAACAAAGCGTGCTCGTCTTTGTGGCGAGCATGGTGCTGAACCTTTGCGGTTTCATCGCGCATGCCGTGGCGAGCCGGCAGCTGGGAGTTACGATTTACGGCGAGCTCTATGCGCTGATCAGCGCCGGCGTCATCGCCGCGCTGCCGGCGGCGTTCGTCGGGCCGGTGATCGCGCAACTGGCTGCCGAGTTCCGCGCGTTGCACGACGACGGCCATCTTCGTGGTTTGCTCGACGGCGTCGCCTTCGGATTCGTCGCGCTCGGAGCGCTCTATCTGTTGGTCGCCATTCCCGGCGCCGTCCCGTTTTCGCGATTCTTGCACGTGCCGGTGTGGTCGGTTCCGTTCGTCGGGGTCTTGGCCGGCATCGTGCTGTTCGTCACCGCCCTACGCGCGATCGCGCAGGGCACGCAGGATTTCGCATGCTACGCGCTCTCGAGCATCGCCGAAGGACTCGCAAAAGTTTTCGGCATCGCGTTGCTGGTCGCGCTCGGCTTGCGTTTGGCGGGCGGTATCGTCGGATTCATCTGCGGTCCGCTCGCCGCGTCGATCTATCTAGGATTTCGGCTGCGCCGCCGGTACGCGCGCGCGACCGCTCACCGAGTGCGGTACGATTGGCGGCGCATCCTCAACGCCGGGGCAGGCGCCGCCGCGGCGACGATCGCGATCGCCTTGATGGGTTCGGCCGACGTCGTGTTGGTGAAGCACTTCTTCGATGCGCACGCGGCAGGGCTGTACGCCGCGGCCTCGCTCGGTGGAAAGATCTTGCTCTATCTCGTGGGTTTCGTTCCCACGGTGCTCTTGCCGCAGGCGGCGGACCGGCATGCGCGCGGCGCGCAGACGCGGGAGGTGCTCTACGGCGGCCTTGCCATGTTCGCGCTCGCGGCGTTGCTGGGTCTCTTCATCTTTAAGTTCTTCGGCGTCTACGTGCTGCACGCGCTCGTCGGTCACGCCTTCGATGCGGCCGCGCCGCTGCTGGTCAGCTATGGGCTCGCGATGGTGATGCTGGCGTTGACCAATGCGCTAACGTCGTACGGCATCGCGACGCATCGCCTCGGTTTCACGATTCCGCTCTTCGCGTGCACCTTCGGAACGCTGGCCATCATTGCAGTCGCCCATCGAAGCTTGGGAATGGTCGTCGAGGTGATGGTGATCGGCAACTGCGCGGCGGCCCTCGCCGTCGGTCTCGCACTGGTCCTCCAACGGAACACCGGCAAACGCCGCTCGACGCTCTAGCTTCCCTAGGTTCCCTACTTTGCGCGTCCTGCTGATCGGAGGCTCGGGCCAGCTGGGCACCGCCATCCTCCGGCGCTGGAGCGATTGCGAGATCGTTGCGCCGCCGCATCGCGAGCTGGACATTGCCGACTCGGACGCGCTTCGCTCCGCCGTCGAACGCATCGAACCCGACGCGCTCGTCAATGCGGCCGCGTTTCACGACGTCGACACGTGCGAGCGCGAGCCGGAGGCGGCCTTCGCGATCAACGCCGTGGCGGTCGGCCGCGCCGCGCGCTTGGCCCGCGACCGCGGCGCGATCTTTCTGACGATCAGCACGGATTACGTGTTTGACGGCGCTTCGGACGTCGCGTATGCGGAGACCGATCTACCGCGACCGCTCTCGGTCTACGGAGCTTCGAAAGTTGCAGGCGAGCATCTGACGCAGTCGTCGGGCGGCAAGGCCTTCGTCGTGCGTACCTGCGGCGTGTACGGGGAGTCCTCGACGACGTCGCGCCGGCCGCTCATCCGGCGCGTGCTCGGCTGGCGCGCCGGCGACGCGCCGCTACGCGTCGTGGACGACGTTTTCGTCTCGCCAACCTTCGCCGGACACTTAGCCGACGCGTTGCGACGGCTGATCGCAACGCCGGCATACGGCCTCTACCACGCCGTCAACGAAGGGCCGGTGACCTGGTACGAGTACGCCTTGGAAGCGGCTCGCTCGGCCGGCTTGGCGATGCCGATCCACCCGATCGGAGCGTCGCAGTGGAAAGCGGACGCGGTGCGGCCGCGTTTCTCGGCGCTCAGCAACGGCCGGCTCGCCCGGCTGCGCATCACCATCCCGGATTGGCGCGAGGGCATTCGGGCGTACCTTGGTTCCTTGAAGGCGTCTTAGGGGTTTTGCGCGCGGGTCGCTAAGATAGGGCGACCGTGGAACTGCGAATCGACCGCTCGGGCGTCGAGCGCTGCCGTGCACTGGCGGCGAAGATCGTTGCGCCCGTCGAGGCCTTCATCGCGCGTCACTCGACGGTCTCGGTCGAGCGCGCCGTCTTGCGGCTACTGGGCGTGGACGGCGTGACGGGCGACCAGGTTCCGATCCCCAACGCGCTCCTCGACGCCGTGCCTGCAGCGGTGTGGAATCACGGCGTCGCTTTGGCGTTCGGCCGAGCACTCGCCGAGACGGGGCTCGATCCCGCGCCGCTCGGGGAAGCCATTGCGGCGGGACGATTCTCGCTGGAACAGTTTAGCGAAACGCCTCCGGCGGCGGCGCGCGGCGCGCTGCGCCCGTACGTGGAGGCGGCGCTGAAAAGAATTGGCGGCCGGCGCGAGGTGCGCGAGCGCAAGCTGGCGGAACTGCCGCAGCTCCCCCCGCCGCTGCTCTACGTGATCGTCGCGAGCGGCAACATCTACGAGGATCGCACCGCCGCCGTGGCTGCGGCGCAAGCCGGAGCGCAGGTCATCGCCGTGATCCGCTCGACCGGCCAGTCGTTGCTGGACTTCGTTCCCTTCGGGCCGACGACCGAAGGATTCGGCGGCACCTATGCGACGCAAGAGAACTTCCGCATCATGCGCGCAGCGCTCGACGAGGTCGGCGAGCGGCTCGGGCGCTATGTCATGCTCACCAATTACGCGAGCGGGCTCTGCATGCCGGAAATCGCTGCGATGGCCGCGTTAGAGCGCTTGGACATGCTGCTCAACGACTCGATGTACGGGATCCTGTTCCGCGACATCAACATGAAGCGCACGTTCGTCGATCAACACTTCAGCCGGATGCTCAATGCCCGCTCCGGGATCGTCATCAATACGGGCGAAGACAACTACTTGACCACCGCCGACGCGATCGAGCAAGCGCCCGCGGTTCTGGCGTCGCAGTTTATCAACGAGGAGTTCGCGCACCGAGCGGGGCTGCCCGACGACCAGATCGGCCTGGGCGACGCGTACGAGATCAATCCCGATCTCGAAGACAGCTTTCTCTATCAGGTCGCGCAGGCTCAGCTCGCGCGCGAAATATTCCCCGGTGCCCCACTGAAGTATATGCCGCCCACGAAGCATATGACGGGCGACGTCTTCAAAGGTCACTTGATCGACGCGATGTTCAATCTGACGTCGGTGATGACGCGGCAGCAGATTCATCTCTGCGGCATGCTGACCGAAGCGATCCATACGCCGTTCCTGGGCGATCGCGCGCTGTCGCTGGAGAACGCCCGCTACATCATGAACGCGGCGCGTCACTTCGGCGACGAGATCGTGCCGCGACCCGGCGGCATCATCGAGCGGCGCGCCGCGAGCGTTCTCCAGTCGTGCGAAACGCTGCTCGAACGCGTTGCCGCGATGGGACTGATGCACGCGATTGAGGCGGCGACGTTTGCGGACGTTTCCAGGACGCCGGACGGCGGGCGAGGCTTCGAAGGCGTCTTCGAACGAGCTCCAGATTATTTCAATCCCTTCGAAGAGGCGTTGTGCCTGACTGCGACGGTATCGTGACTCGTCACTCACGTCGTAGTCCTGGTAGTAGTAGGGCTGCAGCATGAGTAGGTTTGTCAAGCCGTATGGCGACACGCTCGACGACGGTAAGGTGCAGCTCTCCTTTACGCTGCCGGTCGAGTGGAGCGAGGCGGCCGACGAGGCGGCGCGCCAACTTGCCGTCAGGATGGGATTCACCGACGTGCAAGTCGCCGACGGCCGCGCGATCGCGCCGGGCTTTTCATTTTTCGTCGTCTATGCGAGCACGCCGCAGGCGGTGGATCTCGAGGGCATCTCCGCTTCGTCCGCACGCACGCACGCCATGACGATGGAGGAGATCGACGACTTCGTTATCGAGCGCATCGGGCGGAAGATTCGCGTCGCCGGCGCGTGCATCGGCACCGACGCGCACACGGTCGGCATAGATGCCATCCTCAACATGAAAGGTTACAAGGGCGATTACGGCCTGGAGCGCTATCACATGTTCGAGGCGTTCAACCTCGGCAGCCAGGTGTCGCCCGAAGCGTTGGTGCGGTACGCCAAGGAGCATCACATGGACGCGCTGCTGGCGTCGCAGGTCGTCACGCAAAAGGGGAGCGACATCAAAAACTTCACGGCGCTCGGCGAGCTGCTCGAAGCCGAAGGAATTCGCGATCGCGTCGTCTTGATCTGTGGCGGGCCGCGCGTCACGAATCGGCTGGCGAGCGAGCTCGGATACGACGCCGGCTTCGGCCGCGGCACGTTGCCGAGCGAGGTCGCCGCCTTCGTCGCCGTGACGCTCGCGGATCGCCTGCGTCCGGCCGCACTCCGCTAGGGCGCAGGCATTGGCCAAAACCGCGCTCATCACCGGCATCACCGGTCAGGACGGGTCGTATCTGGCGGAGCTGCTGCTTGGAAAGGGCTATCGTGTGGTCGGAATGACGCGCCGCACCAGCACGGAGGTACACGAGCGGATCGAACACATCGTCGGCGACGTCGAAATCATCTCCGGCGATCTGCTCGATCAGAGCTCGATCACCTCGATCGTCAACGACGTGCGCCCCGGCGAGATCTACAACCTGGCGGCGCAATCCTTCGTTCCCGCCTCCTGGAGCCAGCCGGTGTTGACCGGCGAGTTCACCGCGCTCGGCGTGACTCGCGTGCTCGAAGCCATTCGCCACGTCGATCCCGCGATACGCTTCTATCAGGCCTCCAGCTCCGAGATGTTCGGCAAAGTGCAAGAGGTGCCGCAACGCGAGACAACGCCGTTCTATCCCCGCAGCCCCTACGGCGTCGCGAAAGTGTACGGTCACTGGATCACCGTCAACTACCGCGAGTCGTACGGCATCTTCGCTTGCAGCGGCATCAGCTTCAACCACGAGTCGGAACGCCGTGGCAAGGAGTTCGTGACGCGCAAGATCACCGATGGGGTCGCCCGCATCAAGCTCGGTCTCGCGCGCGAGCTGCGGCTGGGAAATCTCGACGCGCAGCGCGATTGGGGATATGCGGGCGACTACGTGCGCGCGATGTGGTTGACGCTGCAACAAGACCGCCCCGACGACTACGTGATCGCGACGGGCCGGACACATAGCGTGCGCGACTTCGTTCGTCTCGCATTCGAAGCGGCCGGGCTCGGCTCGTACGAGCCGTACGTGGTAGTGGATCCGCGCTTCGTGCGTCCCGCGGAGGTCGACTTGCTCGTCGGCGACGCCGGCAAAGCGCGCGACGTCTTGGGCTGGAACCCGGAGGTCAGCTTCGAGCGCCTCGTGGCGATGATGGTCGAGGCCGATCTCGACCGGCTCGCAACACGGGGCATGCGCAACGCTCCTTGAGGAATTCGGTCGCTTGCGCCGTCCTCGCCGCCGCATCGCTGCTCGGCGCGGCGCCGCAGCTCGCGCGCCAAATCGACCTGACGCGCTACTTCCCGAGCAGCGCTGCTGAGGCTGCGAGCCGCGCGAAGACGATTGGCGACGCCGAGGCGTTCGCGCGTTCGCCGGCGCCGACGACTGCGACGGCCTGGCTGCGTTGGCTGCAAACGCACGATGAGCTGTTACGAAGACTTGAGCGTCACGATATTTACGTCTACCTCCGCGCGGAAGAGGACGACGAAGATACGAGCGACGCCGAGACCGACGACCGGCTCGGCGATCTGGAGGGCCGAATCAACGACCGCCTCGCGAGCGCCGCAAGAGAACTGGGCGCCGATCGCCTCGCTCGCCTCAGCGCGACTTTCTTGCTGCGCCCCTACCGCTATTTTCTAAATGCGTCGTTGGCGCGCGGCGCGCATCTGCTCGGGCCTGCCGAGCAGCGAACGGCTCAGGTAGTTGCCCAGCCCGTGCTCGATGTGGCCGCCGGCGGATACAAAGCGTTGCGGAAGTCGGCCGGCTCGGTCGCGAGCGACCGGAACGCCTATGCGGCGCTCCTCGTTTCGATCGTGGCGGCGCGCAACGGCGTGGCGCGTCTGCGCGGGTTTTCGGGCGCGCCCGAGGCGTCGTATTTCGACAAATCGATTTCACCCGCATCGGTCGACCGCGCGCTCGCGGCGATTCGCGGGTCGGTCGCCTACGCTCGGTTTCGTCACGTCGAGGACCTGGCGCCGCGGCCCGCATTCTCGCCTCCGCTGCTTTCGCTCGACCGTGCGATCGGGCTGATTTTGGATGCGGAACAACGGATGGGCCCGCAGTATGCCGGCGCCTACGCCGCGTTGCTCGACCCCCACGACGCGCGGGTCGAAATCTGTGAGGGCCCTCGATGCGATCGGACGGGCTTTTCCGTCGGCTTTGCCGGCGCGGAGTCGGGCGTCTATTACTCCGGCTACAACGGAAGCGTGAACTCGGCGCGGGCGCTAGCGCACGAGTGCGGCCACGCGGTTCACCGCCAGTTCATGAATCGCAATCAGCCCATCGCGGCGTACAATCAAGGCCCGACATTCATGTTCGAATCGTTCGCAATCTTCAACGAGCTGCTCTTTCTCGACCACCTCTACGCGACTGCGCCGGACACCAAGCAGCGCGCGTATTATCTCGATGCTTTTTTGAACGACGCGACGTTTCAGATCTTCGGCTCGGCGGAAGAGACGGATCTGGAGAGTGCGATCTACCGCGGCGTCGTCGGCGGTACCGTTCGAACGGCCGGCGACCTAGAGTCGCTCACTACCGAGGTTCTCGGGCGGTACGATCCGGTGGGAGCCACGGCGCCCGGCGCGGACCTGTACTGGGCGAAAGATCGTCTCTTCTTTGCCGATCCGTTGTACGACGTCAGCTACCTGTACGCCGGCTTGCTGTCGGTGCGATACTTCGCCGACTTCGAGGCGAATCCGAAGGCCTTCTCGACTCGATACGTGGCGCTGCTGCGCAATGGTTTCACCGACACGCCGCAGGCGTTGGAGAGAAAGTTTCTCGGGATCGATCTTGCGAACGAAGCTGCGCTCGTCGCCGGCGCCGCGGCGTTCATCGAGGCGCGCACCGCGACGCTGTTGCAGCTCTATTCGAACGGCACGTCCGGACGATGATGCGAGCGCTGGTCACCGGCGCGAGCGGCTTTGTCGGCGAATATCTCGTCGCGGCGCTGCGGCGCGACGGAGCCGAGGTTCTGCCCTGCGGCGGCCCGCGCGACGGCGGCGACTATTTTCCGATCGATCTGCACGACGTCGCGTCGCTCGAGCGCGCGCTCGAGGCCGCGCGACCGCAGGTCGTCTTTCACCTAGCCGCGCAGACCTTCGTTCCGCAGGCGCTCGAATCGCCGCTCGAAACGTACGACGTCAACGCAATGGGAACCGCACGTTTGGCTGAGGCGATGCGCCGCTATCCTGGCGCGCCGCCGCGGCTCATCTTTGCGAGCACGGCGGAAGTATACGGCCCGCGACCCGCGAGCGACTATCCCTTACGCGAAAACCTCGATTTGCAGCCGGGCAATCCGTACGGCGCGAGCAAGGCCGCGGCGGAAGCGATGCTGCGAGCGGCGGCCTGCAGCTTCCGCGGCGACGTCGTGATCGCGCGGTCGTTCAACCACATCGGTCCCCATCAGAGCGAACGCTTCGCCGTGGCCTCGTTTGCCGCCCAACTCGCGCGCATCGCGCGGGGAGCGCCTCCGCAGCTGCGCGTCGGCGATCTCACGGCGGCGCGCGACTTTCTCGACGTGCGCGACGTCGTCGAGGCCTACCTCGCGCTGGCCCGTTCCCGTTCGACTCCGCTGCGGACAGGCTGTGAGGTATACAATGTGTGTAGCGGACGCGCCGTCGCGATTCGCGACGTCCTGCGCGAGCTGATCGCGATCGCGCGCGTCCCCGTTGAGGTCCGTGAAGATCCGGAGCGCATGCGCGCGAGCGAGACGCCGCTCACCGTGGGCGATCCTTCGAAGCTTCGCGAGCGCACCGGGTGGGCGCCGAAGATCCCGCTGGTGCAGACGCTGCGCGACGTCTACGAAGGCGCGCTGCGGGAAGGCGACTAAGGCGCCGGCATGAACGGCGGCGAGAGCGCGAACCTGCAAGCGCTCGTCTTTAAGAACCGCGGGCTGCTGCTCGCGCTGCCGGCGGCGGCGCTCCTGATCTTCGGTCGTCCCGATCTCTTCAGCATCACGCTGGGGTTACCGCTCGCCGTCATCGGCGAGCTCGTGCGCTGCTGGGCCGTCGGCTATTCCGGTGTGACGACGCGCAACGACGTCGTCACCGCGCCGCAGCTGATCACCGCGGGGCCGTACGGCTACGTGCGCAATCCGCTCTATCTCGGAAACTTCATAACGGCGGCAGGCTTCGCGATCGCGTTTACCGGCGGCAACGCTTCGGCCGTTCGAACGGCGCTGATCGTCGGGTGCCTCGCGTGTATGCTGGCAGTCTATGTCATCGTCGTAGCGCACGAAGAGCGCTTCCTCCGCGGTCAATTCGGCGAACGCTTCGAGGCGTACTGCGCGCGCGTTCCGCGAATAGTTCCGCAGCTGCGAGCGCCGCAAGATCGGAACGGATCGTGGCGGCCCAGCGTGCTCGTGGACGCCGAAAGCAAGACGTTCGCCATCTTCGCCGCGATGATCGTCGCCCTATTCGTTCGGCTGCGCATCGGGTAAGGGACCCTAATGGAAACGCGGCGCCGGCTGCTGCTGGCAGTTATCGCGAGCGCGTTCGTTGCGGTGCTCGAGTTTTGGGGCGGCGCGGCGTCGCGCAGCCTCGCGCTCAGCACGGACGCCGTGCACGTGTGCATGGACGTCGTCGCCCTGTCGCTGGCGCTGCTCGCCGCCGTGGGCGCGGCGCGTCCGGCGGATCCGCGGCGCACGTTCGGTTACGGCAGAATCGAGGTGCTCGGCGCGCTCGCGAACGGAACGCTCGTGCTGGCGGCGACGGGAGCGATCGCCTACGCCGCGATTCGGCGCTTCGCCATGCCCGTCGAACCCCACGCCGCGACGATGGCGGCCGTGGCCGCGATCGGATTGGGAACGAATGCCGCGATCGGGCTGCTACTGCGCGGCGACAGCCGGCGCGACCTCAACGTGCGCGCGGCGCTCTTTCACGTGCTCGGCGACGCGCTCGGCGCCGTCGCGGTGCTCTTCGGGGGCGTCGCCATTGCGCTGACGCGCGCGGCGTGGATCGATCCGCTGCTCTCGCTCTTCGTAGCCGCGATCATCGTAGTCGGCGTCGCCCGAGTGCTGCGCGACGCGACGAGCGTGCTGCTGGAGAGCGTCCCGCGCGACGTGGACTCCGGCGATCTCGCGCAGCACATCGCGCGCATCGGCGGCGTAACCGGCGTCCACGACCTGCACGTATGGTCCATCGGCAGCGGCTCGCACGCGCTCTCCGCTCACGTGCTGCTCGACGACCGGCGCTTGAGCGAGGCGACCGACGTGCTGCGCGAGATCGACCGCTGCGCGCAAGTGCATTTCGGCATCGCGCATGTTACCATTCAGTTCGAATGCGAGACGTGTCCCGTGGTCGTCCGGCATTGATGCGGCTTCGCATCGCAGCGATCGTCCTGCTGTTGGCCGCGGGCTGCTCGGGCGGCGGTTCCTCCGGAAGCAGCGGCTCGCGCTTCGTTCCCCAGCCCGGCGGCTCGCCGCCGCCGACGCCTCCGCCGCGCCTCGTGCATAAATACATCAAGCACGTCGTGATCGTCGTGCAGGAGAACCGTAGCTTCGACAATCTCTTTCACGGCTTCAAAGGTGCGCGCTACGCGGCGTACGGGTACATGCACGACGGCACGAAGGTGACGTTGCGCGGCACCAGCCTATTTGGGCCGGATATCTTTCACGGCTGGCACGAAGCGCTCTTCGACTGGGACGGCGGCAAGATGGACGGCTTCGACCTCAACCATCTCGGCGTAGGTGGAACGGCGGGCCGGCGCGCCTACGTCTACGTCGAACGGAAATACATCGAGCCCTACTGGCAGATGGCGCGACGCTATACGCTCGCGGACGAGATGTTTCCAACGATGCTCGGCGGCAGCTTCACCGCGCACCTCGACTTGATCGCCGGTACCACGAATCTGCGCGGCGGCCTTGCCGAAGCGGACAATCCCTTAGCAGAACCGTGGGGCTGCGACGCGCCGAGCGGAACGCGGACGTCGATCGTGGATTCGAATCGCAACGAGAGAGTGGGTGGTGGGCCGTTCTCCTGCTTCAATCAATTTGCGACGATGGCGAATCTCTTCGATGCGGCCGGCGTGTCGTGGGCGTACTATGCGCCGCCGGTCGACGGCTGGGATCTCGGCGGAAAGGTGTGGTCGGAGTTCGACGCGATCGCAGGTGTTCGCCACGGCTCCGATTGGAGCCGCGACGTGATCTCGCCGCCGGGGCGCTTCCTGCAAGACGTCGCCGCCGGACGCTTGCGTGGCGTCTCCTGGGTGATTCCCGACGCGGCCAACTCCGATCACTCCGGGTTTTCTTCCGATACGGGGCCGTCGTGGGTCGCCGGCATCATCAACGCGGTCGGCCAGAGCGCGTACTGGAACTCGACGGCGATCGTCGTGCTGTGGGACGACTGGGGCGGCTTCTTCGACAGCGTGCCGCCGCCGCAACTCGACTTTCGCGGCTTAGGCGAGCGCGTGCCGTGCATCATCATCTCGCCGTACGCGCGGTCCGGCTACGTATCGCACACGCGCTACGAGTTCGGGAGCGTGTTGAAGTTCGCCGAAGAGGCTTTCGCGCTGCCGCAACTCGCGACGGTCGGCGTCGGCAGCGGCTACACGGATGGCCGGGCCTTCAGCATCAGCGACGCGTTCGACTTCAAGCACGGCCCGCGGCGTTTTGCGCCGATCGTCACCAAATATTCGCGCGCATACTTCCTCGCGCAACGTCCGTCCGGTCAACCGCCCGACGATCGCTAAGCGCCCTAGGGGGGCCCATCGGCCGGCTCGAACTGCCGCGGCATGGCTGAGTTGAATTCAAAGACCGTCGTTCTGGGGATGGCGCGCACGCCGTTCGGTAAGCTGGGCGGAGGACTTGCCCCGCTCTCCGCGACGACGTTGGGCGCGGTCGCGCTCACCGCCGCGATCGAACGCTCGAAGATCGATCCGTCGGAAATCGAGCACGTAAGCTTCGGCGAGGTCTTGCAAGCCGGCGTCGGCCAGAACCCGGCGCGGCAAGTCCTCTTCAAATCCGGGCTCGCGAAGACGGTCACCGCCGACACGCTCAATAAAGTGTGTGCTTCGGGACTGCTCGCGATCGTCAACGCGAAGCGCTCGATCGATGCCGGCGCCGCGAGCGTGATCGCCGCCGGCGGCATGGAGTCGATGTCGAATGCGCCGTATCTGCTGCGCGACGCGCGTTGGGGCTATCGCTTCGGCGACGGAGCATTGGTCGACGCGATGATCTACGATGGCTTGTGGGATCAGTACTTCCCGATGACGATGGCGACGCAAGGCAGCAAAGTGGCCGCGGAGCTCGAGTTACCGCGCGAAGATCAAGATCGCTTTGCCTACGAGAGCCACCGCCGCGCCGCGGCGGCACACTCCGCCGGACACTTCGGCGACGAGATCGTGCCCGTCAACGTTGCGTCCAAAGCCAAAGACAAAGTCGTCGTCGAGCGACTCCCGCAACAAGGCAAGGTGCGCGTTCCCGCAACGGTCGGCGCTTCGAACCGCGTATGGGAGCACGAGCCTTCGACCGAGTTCACCCTCGATTACGCGAACTATGCGCCGTTCGTTACCGGCGACGTGCCGCACGCAACCGTCGAGCGCGACGAGGCGGTGCGGGGCGACGCCAGTTACGAAACGATGGCGAAACTGCGCCCCCTGGAACGCAACGGCACGGTGACGGCCGGCAACGCGCCGGGCGTCAACGACGGCGCGGCGGCGCTCATTCTCGCCGATGCGGACTACGCCGCGCAGCACGGATACGAGCCGCTGGCAACGATCGTCGAGCACGCGACGGTCGCATGGGACTCGCCTTACATCTGCCTGACGCCCGCCATGGCGGCGCGCAAGCTGCTCGACCGAACGAGTTACAGTAATTCCGACATCGCCGTGTGGGAGATCAACGAAGCGTTCTCGGCAGTCGCGATCACCTCGTCGCGCCGCTTGGACCTCGAAGACGGCACGATCAATCAGTACGGCGGCGCCGTCGCCATGGGACATCCGATCGGCGCGTCCGGTGCGCGCATCGTGATGACGCTCATCAATCAGTTGCGCAAGCGCGGGGGCGGCCTCGGAATCGCGTCGATCTGCTCGGGCGGCGGTCAAGGCGACGCGCTGCTCGTCTCCGTTTAAATTCGTCATCGTTGACTTTGCAAAGCACCGCGAGAGCGCAGTTTGAGTTAAGCGACGAGCAGCGCGCGATCGGCGCGCTCGCCGCCGAGATCGCGCAGCGCGAAATCGCGCCGCACATCGCGCGCTGGGATCGCGAACACCATTTTCCACGCGAGCTCTACGGCAAGCTGACCGATGCCGGCATCATGGGGATGCTCGTTCCGGAGACGTACGGCGGAGTCGGCGCGGATTACGTGTCGTACGCGTTGGCGATCGAAGAGCTGGCGCGCGTGGATGCGGGAACCGCGGTCACCGTGTCGGTGCACTCGATGATTTGCTCGGCGATCGCCAAGATCGGCACGGCGGCGCAACAGCAGCGCTGGCTTCCGACGCTGGCCGGCGAGGATGCCATTGCGGGCTTCGCGCTCACCGAATCGGATGCGGGCTCGGACGCCGCGGCGCTGCGCGCGACGGCGAAGCGCTCCGGCACCGGCTACGTCTTGAACGGTCGCAAGCAGTGGTGCACGAGCGGCAGCCATGCGGCGGTGATCATGGGGATGTTTCGCACCGGCGGCGCGGGCGCTCGCGGCGTGAGCGCGTTTCTGATCGAGCCGAGTCGCGCGGGCGTCACGGTCGAGAAAGTCACGGAGAAGCTCGGAATCCACACCAGCAACACCTGCGATCTGGCCTTCGACGACGCCGAGATCGGTGAGGAGGCGCTCTTAGGCGACGAGGGGTCCGGCTTCGGCAACGCGATGACGGCGCTGACCGCGGGCCGCATCGGCATCGCGGCGCAGTCCATCGGCATTCTAGCGGCATGCCTCGACGAATCCGTGAAGTTCGCGCGCGAACGCGCCGCCTTCGGTAAGCCGATCGGCGCGTTCGAAGGGGTCTCGTTCAAGATCGCGCAGATGGCGACCGATCTCGACGCCGCGCGCCAGCTGACCTATCGCGCCGCCGCCCTCGCCGACGCCGGGGAATCATTCGGCATCGCGGCGAGCAAAGCCAAACTCTTTGCTTCAACCGCGGCGCGCAAGCACTCCGCCGAAGCGCTGCAGATTCATGGCGGCTACGGATACACGACGGAGTTTGCGGTCGAGCGCCACTACCGTGACGCGAAGATCACCGAGATCTACGAAGGTACGTCGGAGATCCAGCACTTGATCATCGCGCGCTCGCTGCTGGGCCGATTGGACTAATGGTGGAATAGAATCGTCAGGATCGTCGTGATCCACGTACCGAGAACGAGTCCGGTCAACCACATGAAGCGCTGATCGATTTGGGTGAAGCGCCCTTCGATTTGCGCGAATCGCCCTTCGATTTGTCCGAAGCGCCCCTCAATGCGATCGAAGCGTACCTCCAACGTCCGCTCAAGGCTGTCGAGGCGCAGATCGAGGCTATTGAGCCGATCTCTGATTTGCTCGTTGATGCCTTCCAGCCGGGCGGTGCGCTCTTCCATCGTGCTGCTCACGCTATTGTATCACAGGCTGCGACTAAAGCAGCAAGGGCCCGCGCGTGAAGCGGCGCGAACGTCCCGGCCTTCATGAATTTGATGGAGCATCAGGGCAAGGCGTTGTTCCGCGACGCCGGTATTCCCGTGCCGCGCAGCGGTCATGCGACGACGCCGGACGACGTTGGGTCATTCATCGAAACGAATCCGGGCGATTGGGTCGTCAAGGCGCAAGTGTTGATGGGCGGGCGCGGAAAGGCCGGCAAGATCAAGAGCGCGCAGGGCGCCGCCGAAGGACGCGCCGTCGCGCGCGAGATCATGGCGACACCGATGCCGCCGAATCGCCAGAACCCACAGGGGGAAAAAATCAACTCCGTCCTTGTCGAGGAGCGCCTCGCGATCGCCAAAGAAGCCTACTGCGCCATCACGGTCGATCGCGCCGCGCGTAAGCCCGTCTTCATCGTGAGCCGTTTCGGCGGAATGGACATCGAGGAAGTCGCCGAGCAGCATCCGGAGTCGCTCGCAAAGTACTACGTGGATACGGCGATCGGCTACTCGCCGTTCATCGGACGCGAGCTCGCGTTCGCGGCCCAGCTGGATCCCGGATATCGCCGCGCCTTTCCGGCGATCGCCGGAGCGCTCTACGACCTGTTCTTTCGTTACGGCGCAAAGCTCGTTGAAATCAATCCGCTCGCGCTCACGCACGACGGGCGCGTGATCGCGTCGGATGCGAAGGTCGAGCTCGACGACGACGCGCTCTACCGTAATCCAGGAGTCGCGGAGTGGCGGACGACGCTTCCGTTGGACGAGGACGAGCTGCTCGCCGAGGGAGCGGGCGTTGGAATCCGCAACTTCCGCCGCTTTCCCGGCAATGTTGGGACGATGGCCAACGGCGCGGGCCTCGCGATGGCCACGATGGATGCGGTGAGCAACGCCGGCGGACGAATTGCAAACTTCCTCGACGTCGGCGGCGGCGCGAACGCGCAGCGCGTCCGCAACTGCTACGAGCTCGTGGTCAACAACACCGGCGCGACCGTTTTCTTCATCAACATCTTCGGCGGGATCACACGCGGCGACGAGGTCGCGCGCGGCATCGTTGAGGCGATGGCGCAAACGGCGTCGCGCAAGATTCCGCTCGTCATCCGCTTGACCGGAACGAACGAAGAAGAGGGGCGCCGGATTCTCGCCCAGGCCGGAATGACGCCCGTCGAGACGATGGACGACGGCGCTCGCAAGGCCGTCGAGCTCGCATCGTAATGTCGATTTTCTTGGACAAGAACAGCAAGGTGATCGTCCAGGGCATTACCGGCGCGGAGGGCTCGTATCATGCCGACCGGATGCATCGGTACGGAACGAATCTCGTCGGCGGGGTCACACCCGGCAAGGGCGGACAGACGACGGCGCAGGGCCTTCCCGTGTTCGATACCGTGAAAGAGGCCGTCGAGGCGACGGGCGCGACCCATTCGTGCATCTTCGTGCCGCCGCCATTTGCCGCCGATGCGCTCTACGAGGCGTACGAGGCCGGCATCACCCTCGCGATCTGCATCACGGAGGGCATCCCCGTGCACGACACCCTCAAGGTCGTCGGCACGACGCGCGGCATGCGCATCATCGGTCCGAACTGCCCCGGATTGATCTCGCCGGGGAAGGCGCTGGTCGGCATCATGCCAGGACACATCTTCAAGGAAGGCGGCGTCGGCGTTCTCTCGCGCTCGGGCACGCTGACCTACGAGGTCGTGGATCTGCTGACGCGCGCCGGCTTGGGCCAGTCCACGTGCGTCGGCGTCGGAGGCGACCCGATCATCGGCACGACTTTCGTCGAGTGCCTGCGCGAGTTTAAGAACGATCCCCAGACCGAAGCGCTGGTGGTCTGCGGGGAGATCGGCGGCTCCGACGAGGAAGAGGCCGCGGCGTTCATCGGGGCGCACCTGCCGGAGATGCCGGTCGTCGCGTTCGTCGGCGGCCGCAACGCCCCCCCTGGCAAGTCCTTGGGCCATGCCGGCGCCATCATCTCGGGCAGCTTCGGGACCCCTCAAAGCAAGATCAAAGCCTTCGAGGCCGCCGGCGTGCCCGTCGCCGGCCGCCCCTCCGAGATACCGGCGTTCCTGGCCCGGGAGATCTCGCGGGGAAAGAGGGCCCCCCAACCCGCGTCCTTTTAAGAAACTCTAAAGGAAGCGCCCCGATCCTGAGCAAACCCTTAGCGCAGTGGGTCACTCTGATTAATTCTTGAGACCGCGAGGCCTCCGGAAAGCAGAGCGGCCTGCGTTTTGACAACTCACTATGACAACAGAGGGTTACGAACAATGAGTTCACAACGAACCCTCCGTCGCGCGGTCCTGGCCGCATCGTTATTGGTGGCTTTCCTCAGTCAGGGAACATGGGCACTGGCTGGCGTCACCGGTAACATTGCGGGCACGGTCAAGGATACGAATGGCGCACCGATTGCCGGCGTTTCAATCCGAGCAGTTGCGCCTTCGCAGACCGCATCCGCGACGACGGACGCGGGAGGACATTTTATTCTCCTCTCGTTGGCCCCCGATACGTATACTCTCGACCTGACGCGGGACGGCTATCAGCCGGTCGCGGTGCCTGGAACCGTGGTTTTCGCGGACCAGACGCAGCAGGTCGCTCTTACCATGCAACGGGCGCTCAAGACGATCGCCCGCGTGACGTCGCAGGCCGGTGCCGCGCTCGTGAAATCGGGTGTCGGCGGCGACCTTTACAGCGTCAACCCCGCTACCCAGCAGGCCTCGGTCGCGCTCGGCGGCGGCGGTTCGCTGGACAGCATGTACTCGGCGATCGCGACGACGCCGGGCCTCGTGATCGGTACCGGCGGCATGGGATGGAACCAAGCCGTCGTGGTTCGCGGGCAGAACCCGTGGACGACCGGCTTCGAATATGACGGCATCCCGATGAACCGGGCGTTTGACAATTACACGTCGTCGACCGGCTCCAATCTGGGCCTCCAAGAGCTCGAAGTCTACACCGGTGGCGGCCCCGGCTCGATCTCGTCCTCGGGTATCTCCGGGTTCATCAACCAGGTTATCAAGACCGGTACGTTCCCAGGCTACGGCAATCTGTACGGCAGCGTCGGAACGAACCCGTTCTATCACTCGGCCCGCGTCGAGGCCGGCGGATCCACACCGGACCGCACGTTCTCGTACTACATCGGACTGAGCGGTTATAACCAGGCGTTCAACTACGTTGACAACGCGAACGGAGCGCCGTACGCCGCAGTGGGGCAGCCGCTGGGGACCTACTCCTGCGGCAACTTCTGCAACAGCCCGGCCGGCCCGGCGATCGCTCCCGTCTGCAACTTGATCAACAGCCTTCCGACGAATCCGCTGACCGACGGTTGCGACTCGTACTCGTTCGCGTTTCAAAACAGTCCCAACATCATCACGGACCGCGAGAATGTCGTCAACTTCCACGTCGGCATCCCGCATCCGAACGGCCTGCGCGACGACGTCCAGCTGATGTGGAGCGCCTCGGCGCTGCGCACGGTCTGGAACAACTCGCAAGACCAGCTCGGACCGGGCATCCAGAACTGGACGGCATTGACCACCGGCCTGCCGTACTGTCCCAACTTGAGCGGCTGCTCCAACAAGCTGTCGCCGCTCTGCGACGCGATCTACGGCACGTCGAGTAATCCTACGCCGCCGTGTCCGTACAACGTGCCGCACTACGTAGATGCCATCACGTACAACCTGCCGTTCGGCACGAACGTGGCTCCGGGTGGAAAGCCGCTGCCCTACCAGTGGTACTACCAGCCCAACAGCCCGCAGAATCGGCAGCCGCTGGCGCCGCTGCCGCCCGGCCGGAACGACAACAACAACAACGACGAAGGCATCGTCAAGCT
>JAFAXS010000147.1 GCA_019240755.1 Vulcanimicrobiota bacterium | reverse complement strand
GGGCTGCAGCCGGACGGGGGGCTCGTGGTCAAGATCAGCGAGCACGGTCAAAACACTCGCTCGTCCGACACGGTGCTGTGCGTGACCTACGGCAACACGAACACGATTTGCGATCCCAACAAGCAGGTCAACTCCGAAGAGCTGACGCTGCTGCGCTTCCTGGCGCCGTCGTTTGCCGACCCGGCCGCGACGGATGGGATGAAGCAATGGAAAGTGGACCAGAGCGACGCGGACGCCACTCGAACCGCGGACTACGCGCTCCGCTCCACGGCGAACGGCGTCATGCAGATCGACGAGCGCCGCGTGATGCGACAACACGGCGGCAACCCTGCAACCACCGATATCTCGACGCAGCTGGCGTGGGATTCCGCGCGCAAGGTGCCCGTCTCGGTCGAGGAATACGTCACCAGGCGCGACGCGGCGATGGGCGGCCAAAACATGACGACGACGCTGCAAACCACGCTGAAGCTCGTCTCCGACTCGATGGCGAAGCAATAGCGAGTTTCGGCTACCAGTGTGAGGACTGCGAACGCGCGGTCTTCCCGGTGACTACGCGCAGCGAACTCCAGTGGCTACAGGAGCGGCTGCACGTCGTGCGCGAGGTCGCGCGTCACTCGACTGACGGGCTGGACTCGTGGATGATGGAAGGCCTCGCGTTCCTCGACGAGCACGAAGGCCACAGCCTTATGATCGTTTCGCGGCGCTAATGGCCGGACGCCGCTAACGGCGAATGCGGGAGAGCTACTCGGGGATCCGGAGACGCTCGCCGGGCTGTATCGTGCCGCCGTCGAGCTTATTGGCTGCCGCGATCCGGTCGATCGTCTCCTGGACGTCGGCCCCGGCCGCGGAATGCGCGACCGCGATGCCCCAGAGGGTGTCGCCGGGGTGCACCGTGACGACGGCGTAACGCTGCGCTGACGCGGCGTAGAGCCGCACGCTGGAGAGCGTCGGTAAGGCTACCATCAGCGCCAAGCCCGCTAGCGCGATCGCCGGCATGAGCGTGAATCGTCTGCGCCTCTGCACCGTCGTCCCTCCTATATCTAGTGCCAAACGGGTGTTCGTCCCCTAGATTTTACCACGGAGCCGCCAAGGGTTGTCAAGCCGCTCCGAACGTATGTTTGCCATCTGCCGCGATTCATGGTAGGCTTGTACCCGCCAGGAGTGCCATATGGTTGGCATTCTTGCTGCGGAGGAAGATGGCCAGCGAGATAACCGAGAAACCGGCGACCGAGCGCCAGCAGCGAATTCTACAGGTGATTCGCACCTTTACGGCCGAGCACGGCTATCCGCCCTCGGTCCGGGAGATCGGCGAGCGGGTCGGCCTTTCGTCGTCCTCGACGATTCATGCGCACCTCAAGGCTCTCGAGAGGCGCGGCCTGATCTCACGTGACCCGACGAAGCCGCGAGCACTGCGCCCCTGCGGAGGCTCCGCCACGCCCGACGTGGTGGTGCTGCCGGTCCTCGGCCGCGTCGCGGCCGGCGTGCCGATCACGGCGCAGGAAGACGTCGAAGGCGATTTCGTCCTCGCCGCCGAGTTTGCGCCGCGCGGCTCCGACTCGTTCATGTTGCGGGTGAAGGGCGATTCGATGATCGGGGCGGCGATTCTCGACGGTGACCTGATCATGGTGCGTCCGCAGCGCACCGCCAATAACGGCGAGATCGTCGTCGCGATGCTCGACGGCGAGGCGACGGTGAAGCGTTTCTATCGCGAACCCGGACGCATCCGGCTTCAGCCGGAGAATGAGGCAATGGCGCCAATCTACGCGAGCGATGTCGAAATCGTCGGTCGCGTCGAAGCGTTGGTTCGCCGCATCTAAAGCCGCCGACTCTTTCGAGCGGATCGCCGTTCCGCTCATGCGCCGCGTCTCAGGATATGCGTTCATCGCGGCGATTCGCGATGCGCTTCCCTGGAGTTTCATTGGACTGCTGGCGGCGTTTGCCGCCTTCCTGATCGTCGATTTTCGCGCCTCGCACCCCGCGGCGACGCCGCTCGGAATGCGCGTCGCATTGGCGCTCTTGCCGTCGTTCGCCGTGATGGCGGCCGCGCTCGTCGTGATTCTGGCCGTGCGGTTGGCGCGCGCGGCGACGTATTCCACCGCGGCGGTTGTCGTGGGAAGCGTCGCGGCATTCGCACTGTCGCTGCCCAGAGTGAAGACGCTCGACGTCGCCGCGTATCTGCGCCTGGTTGGGCCCGCGGGGCTCTTTCTGGCGATCCTCACGTGCGGCGTCACGGCCGCGTGGATTTGGTTGCTGCGCCGGCGCGTCGCGCCGTCGCTCGCCGACTGGCTCGGCGCGGCGCTGGCCGCCGCGACGTTTGCGGTCGTCGCCGCGCTCGGTTTCTCGCTGCCCGCGGCGATCGTCGCGGCGATGCACCCGATCGCGCAACTGGGTGACACGTATGTCGCGCTGGCCGTCATCGTGTTGGTCGAAACGCTGCTCTGGACCGCGGGCATTCATGGTCCGGCGATGTTGGCAGCGATCGTGACGCCGGTCTATCTTACGATGCAGCTCCAGAACACGCATGCCTATGCGATACACGCGCCGATGCCGTACATCGTCGTCGTGTCGCTCTTCTTGTTCGTCTTTCCGGGCGGCGCCGGCGCAACGCTGCCGCTCGCCGCGCTCTTGGCGATCTCGCGCGTGCCCTCGTTGCGGCGCATCGGACGCGCGACCTTCGTGCCCTCGCTCTTTAACTTCAACGAGCCGCTGCTCTTCGCGGCGCCGGTCGTCCTCAATCCCCACCTGATGATTCCGTTCGTCGTCGCGCCGATGCTGCTTGCGACGATGACCTATGCCGCCGTCGCTTTCGGCTTCGTGGCGCGTGCCGCGTTTTACGTTCCCTCGTCGGTGCCGACGTTCGTTTCAACCTATCTCGCGACGCAAGACGTCCGCGCCGTCGCGCTCGTCGCGCTGAACATCGCGGTCGCGACGGTGGTCTACTTTCCGTTCGTGCGCGCGTACGAGCGCCACGTGGCGTCGCTCGAGTGAACTTGTGCTGAGCGCAGTCGAACATGATTGAGCTGCTGTGCGAACGGTTCGGCATAACCGGGCGAGTGCGCGATGCGGCGACGGCGGCGTACGAGCGCGCGAGGAACCTCACGTATCCGTCGCAAGATCGCGTCGCTGCGAACGTGTTGCAGGCGTTTCTCGACGAGGGAATCGTCGAGAGCGACTTGGCGGGCACCCTGGGCTACGGCTACGACGATGCGGCGAGGGCGAGATACGAGTCGCTGCTCTGCCGAATCTTTCAGGCCGAACGCGCGCTGGCGCGGCTTTCCATCGTCAGCGGAACGCATGCGATCGTCGCCGCGCTCAGCGCGTGCGCGCCGCCTGGAAAGGCGCTGCTCTCGATCTCAGGGCGGCCGTACGATACGCTGCGTAATGCGATCGCGGACGCACCGCATTGCCTCGTCTCGACCGGCGTGGAATACCGCGAAGTCGCGCTCCGGCGCGACGGCGAGCCGGATTTTGCCGCAATCGAACGTGCGCTGCGTTCCGGCGACGTTGCCGTTGCGTTCGTGCAGCGCTCCCGCGGGTACGCGCCGCGCCCGTCGCTGCGCGTCGCGCAGTGCGAGGCGGCCGGGGCTCTAGTCAAGGCGCGCGCGCCGCATGCGGTCGTCGTGGTGGACAACTGCTACGGCGAGCTGGTCGAGGAGCGCGAGCCGAGCGAGAACGTTGACCTGATCGTCGGTTCGCTCATCAAGAACGCCGGCGGCTCGATGGCGCCGGCCGGCGGCTACGTGGCCGGACGAGCAACCCTCGTCGACCGCGTCGCTGCGAGAGTCTACGCACCGGGGTTGGGTGCGGCGCTCGGTCCGACGTTAGGGTTCGGCCGCGCGCTCGTGCAGGGGCTTTTTCAGGCGCCGCTGATCGTCGCGCAGACGCTGCGCGGACTGGACTTTTGGGCCGCGCTTTTCGAAGGCCTCGGTTACGAGGTGGAACCGAAGGCCGGTGCGCTGCGCACCGACATCGTCCAAGCGATTCGTCTGGGCTCGGCGCAGAGCATCGAGCAATTCGCCGGCGGTCTTCAGGCGGCGCTGCCGGTCAACGCGCGCTTCCGGCCCGAACCGGGCGCCGTGCCGGGGTACGCGGAGCCGGTCGTGATGTCGTCCGGCGCTTTCGTCGCCGGGTCCACCCTCGAGCTCTCGTGCGACGCTCCGCTCCGGCCGCCGTTCGAGGTCTACGTTCAGGGCGGCGTCAGCACCGCCCATTCCTATCTCGGAGCGCTCTTCGCCGCGCGGGCCGTCGCCGCGTAGTCGTGCCAGGAGGCAGGCGGATTGCCTGGGGAAGCTCTGAAGAAGTCCATGTATCGATCGTTTGAACCGCAAAGCCGCCAGGTGCTAGGAGAAGGCGAGGGAGCATACTCGAAGGGGTCTGTGACCGAGTCTTCGACAACGCAGATGGCGGCTTTGCGGCCAAACCCTCTGGGCAGCGGCAGTTTTACCGCATCTCTTTGTTGCGTCCTCAGTCACAGAGCCAACTACTATGCTCCCTCGGCCGCGCCTAGAGCTGCGGCAAAACTGCTCGCTGCGATCGATGCAGCGACTTCTTCAGAGCTTCCCTAAGAAGGGCTGGCCGCCATGTACCTGCTCGAAGTGCTCAGCGGGCCGCTCGACGGGAAGACCTGGCCCTTCGAGCGAGAGATCACGATCGGCCGAGATGAAGCGGTCGCGCAGGCCTGCCTCGCACTCGATCGCTACGTTTCCCGGCAGCACGCCCGCTTGCGCAACGACGACGGCGCAATTTGCCTGACCGACCTGCGCAGCCGCAACGGAACGCGGCTGAACGGCAAGCCCGTGACCGGCGACGTGCCGCTTCCGCTCGGCGTTCCGTTCACGGTCGGCCGCACCGTCCTGCGAGTGACGCGCGCCTAGACTTACTTCAATGGAACTAGCGCACAACGTCGCGCGGGCGCGCGCGCTCTTCGGCGCGTCGGAGCGTCCGCTCGCCTTCGTTCCCACGATGGGCGCGTTGCACGACGGCCATCTGGAGTTGGTTCGCCGCGCTCGGGGGCGTGCCGCCACCGTGGCCGTCTCGATCTTCGTCAATCCGCTGCAGTTCGGTCCCGACGAGGACTTTGCGGCGTATCCCCGCGACGCAGAGAGCGATCGCGCGAAGCTGGAGGCCGCCGGAGCCGACATACTCTTTCTGCCGGAAGCGCGCGAGCTCTATCCGCGGGGCTTCTCGACGCTCGTCGAAGTCGGCTCGCTCGGCACCGCCTTTGAGGGTGCGTACCGGCCGCACCACTTCCGCGGCGTCACGACGATCGTCGCCAAGCTGCTCAACATCGTCGCTCCCGACGTGCTGGTGCTCGGCGAGAAAGACGCGCAACAGGCGGCAATCCTTCAAAAGATGATCGCGGATCTCAACATCCCGGTGGACGTCGAGATGGTCGCGACGGTTCGAGAGGACGACGGACTGGCGCTCTCAAGCCGCAACCGCTATCTGGATGAAACGCAACGCGCGCGGGCGCCGTCACTCTATCGCGCGCTGACGGCGGCGCGCGAGGCGCTGGAGGGCAAGCGTTCCAAAGAACAGGCGATCGCGCGAGGACGCGCGGCGCTCGCTGCCGGCGCCACCCTCGACTATCTCGACCTCGTCGACCCGGTGACGTTCGCGACGCTCGAACGCTCCGAAGGTCCCGCGTTGCTCGTGGCGGCGGCGCGTTTCGGCACGACGCGGCTCATCGACAACGTCAGGGTCAACGCGTGAGAGTGCTGCTCGGCGTCTGCGGCGGCATCGCGGCGTACAAGGCCGCCGCGATCGCGAGCACGCTCGTGCAGCGCGGAGTAACCATCGACGTGATCATGACGGCGGCCGCGCAGCGCTTCATCGCTCCGCTCACGTTTGCCTCGCTGACGGCGCGACCAGTGTACACATCGCTCTGGGATGCGCCGGAGCGCATTCCGCACATACGCCTGGTGCGCGAGGCCGACGTCGCGCTCGTCGCACCGGCGACGGCGAACCTCATCGCGAAGCTCGCGGCCGGCATCGCAGATGATCTGCTGACGTCGGCGCTCTTAGCCGCCCGCATTCCGCGAATCTTGGCGCCGGCAATGAACGATGCGATGTACGAAGACGGCGCGACGCAAGCGAATCTGCGCGCCTTGCAGGCGCGCGGCTACGAGATCGTGGATCCCGAGCGGGGATTTTTGGCCGAACGCGAGAGCGGCATGGGTCGCCTGGCGTCGCCGGAACGAATCGTTGACGCGCTCGATCGGGCCTTCGCGCGGCGCCGCAGCCTCCAGGGCAAGCGCGTTGCGATCACCGCGGGGCCCACGCGCGAACCTTTCGATCCCGTGCGCTTTGCGAGCAACGCCTCCACCGGCGCAACCGGCATCGCGTTGGCCCGCGAAGCCGCTCTGCGCGGCGCCGCGGTGACGTTGCTGCTCGGGCCGACGCTGCTGGAGCCTCCGGCGGGAGTAGACGTCGTGCGCTTTTCGACCGCACAAGAACTCTGCGCCGCGGCGCTGCAGTGCGCCGTCGGCGCCGACCTGACGATTGCGACCGCGGCCGTCGCCGATTGGCGACCCGCGCACGCCTCGGACTCGAAGCTCAAGAAGAGCGGCGATGCGCTGACCGTCGCGTTCGAGCCGAATCCGGACGTGCTCGCAGCGCTGGGCGAGCGCAAGGGGAACACGTTCTTGGTGGGGTTCGCCGCCGAGACCGAGGATCACGAACGCCATGCGCGCGCGAAGCTGCGCGCCAAACACTTGGATGCGATCGCGGTGAACGACGTGGCCGGCGAGCGCGGCTTCGGTACCGGCGAGAACGAGCTGGTGCTGCTGTGGGGAGAAGACGGCCGCCGCGAGCTCGGACGCGCGGACAAGGCGACGCTGGCGGCGCGGCTGCTCGATGCGGTCGGGGAGCTGATGCGGTGCTCTTAGCGATCGACGTCGGCAACACCGAGACGAAACTCGGCTGTTTCGACGGCGAACGACTGGTACGAACGTGGCGCGTCACGACGGAGCTACGTACGCCCGACGAGCACGCCGTCTTGTTCGCACAACTCTTTGCCGCCGGCGGCGTCGCAGCGCCCGACATCACCGAGATCGCGGTGGCGAGCGTCGTCCCGGGACTCGACGCGATCGTGGACGCCGCGTGTACGAACGTGTTCGCGGCGTCGCCCGTATTCTTGAAGCCGGAAACGCAAGGGCTCATCGCGATCCGCACGGAGAATCCGTCCGAAGTGGGTGCCGACTTGGTTGCGGCGGCGATCGGCGCGCGCGAGATCTTCGGCGCACCGTTGATCGTCGTCAGCTTCGGTACTGCCACCGTCTTCATCGCGATTTCGCCGCAGGGAGAATATCTCGGCGTAGCGATTGCGCCCGGAGTGAGTATCTCTATCGACGCCTTGATCGGGCGCACCGCGAAGCTGCCGCAGGTCGCGTTGGAGCCGCCGAGACACTCGATCGGACGCAACACGATCGAAGCCCTCCAGAGCGGCATCCTCTTCGGCTTTGCCGGCCAAATCGAAGCGATCGTCG
This sequence comes from Vulcanimicrobiota bacterium, assembly GCA_019240755.1. Taxonomy (GTDB): domain Bacteria; phylum Vulcanimicrobiota; class Vulcanimicrobiia; order Vulcanimicrobiales; family Vulcanimicrobiaceae; genus Cybelea. The sequence goes on along the minus strand of JAFAXS010000147.1, from coordinate 27,861 downwards.
CGCGCATGCGCGCGGAGATGGGCGTGGACGCGCGCGTGGTGGCGACCGGCGGCCTCGCGTCGATCGTCGCCGCGCAAACCACGGCGGTCGACGCGATGGAGCCGCACCTGAGCCTGTTCGGATTGCAGCGCTTTGCGGCCGCGGGAGCCAAATAAGCGCGGATGCGACCGCTGGCGATAGGCTCGATCGAGATTTGGCCGCCGCTGATTCTCGCGCCGATGTCCGGCGTGACGAACCGGACGATGCGCGCGCTCTATCGTCCCTTCGGGCTCGGCCTGACCGTGACGGAGTTCGTTTCGTCGAATGCGCTGGCGTACGGGAGCCGGCGCACGATGGAGATGATCGATCAGCACGGCCTCGAGCGGCCCGTCTCGACGCAACTGTGGGGCGACGATCCGAGCACGATGGCGCTGGCCGCGAAGGTAGTGCGCGAGTGCGGGGCCGACATCGTCGACATCAACTTCGGTTGTCCGGCCCCGAAAGTCACGAAGACCAACGGCGGCTCGGCGTGCTTGCGCGATCCGGATCGCTGCGAGGCGATCATGCGCGCGGTCGTCGGCGCCGTCGACTGTCCCGTGACGATGAAGATGCGTCTGGGTTGGAGCGACGATTCGCTCGTCTACGTTGACGTCGCGCGCCGCGCGCAAAGCGTCGGCGTGCGGGCCGTCACGCTGCACGCGCGCACGGCGAAGCAGTTTTACAAGGGCGCGGCCGATTGGGAGCACATCGCTCGCCTCAAGCGGGCCGTGGACGTTCCGGTCATCGGCAACGGCGATCTGGACGATCCGCATGACGCAATCGCAAAGATGCGCGACAGCGGCGTCGATGCGATCATGCTCGGCCGAGCGACGCTCGGGAATCCGTGGCTCATCACGCAGATTCGCGACCTAATGGAGGGGCGGGCGGCGTCGCCGGTGCCGTCCGCGCCCGATCGCTTGCGCTTTGCGCTCGTGCACTATCGAACGATGGTACACGAGTTGGGCGAGTCGCGGGCCGTTCCGCAAATGCGCAAGCACGTCGCGCTCTATCTCAAAGGCATCTCCGGCGCCGCGATGTTGCGCGAACAGATCATGCGCTTGGATCGCGCCGCCGATGCGACGGCGTTGATCGAAGCAACGATCGAGCGGCTCGAAGCATCCGCCTTAGTGGCAGCATGAAAAAAAACGAGGCCGGATCTCTCCGTCCCCGTTCTTCTGTAGCTTACAACGTAAGCACGGTCCCGACTAAACACCCCAACTGTAGCGCGGGTGACTGGGCCGCGTCAAGATGCTCAGGCGGGACGAGCACCCCCGGCGGGACTCAAACCCGCATCTTCGGTTTAGTCGGAACCGAGCTCTATTCAATTGAGCTACAGGGGCCTCGAGCCCATCACGCGCAAGCTTCAAAACGGCAAGGTGTTATCACATGATTGAAGAGCGCGACGACCTTTATGGCGCCGAGTCGGCGCAAGCGCTGGCGGCCGAGGTCTACGAGAACTACAAACAGTTCGTGAATCCGCCGCTGGCGCGCGTGATGAAAATTTCCGGTTCGCCGGTTGAGGTGCGCGCGGAAGGCTGCACGATCTGGGACCAGAGCGGGAAGGCGTATCTCGATTTTGCCGGCGGTTATGGCGTCTTCACGCTCGGCCATCGCCATCCGCGCGTCGTCGCCGCGGCGCGCGAACAACTGGAGCGGATGGCTCTCTCCGGTAAGACGATGTTCAACGTCGTGCTCGGGCGCGCCGCGCGCCGTCTCGCGGAGCTCGCTCCCGGCGACTTGCAAATCTCGTTTTGGTGCAACAGCGGAACGGAAGCGATCGAGGGCGCGATCAAGCTCGCGCGCGCCGCGACGGGCCGAGCGAAGATCGTCAGCACGGTCGACGCCTATCACGGCAAGACGCTCGGGGCGCTCTCCGTCAGCGGCCGCGAGCCGTTTCAATCGAAGTTTCGTCCGCTGCTCGCAGATTCGGTCGCAATCCCCTACGGCGACGCGCACGCGCTCGAACGCGAGTTGAGCGATGCGGCGGCCTTCGTGGTCGAGCCGGTTCAGGCCGAGGGCGGCGTCAACATCCCGCCGCACGGATACTTACAGGCGGTGCGCGAGCTCTGCGATCGCTTCGGCGCGCTCTTCATCGCCGACGAAGTGCAAACGGGTTTGGGACGCTGCGGCTATCGGTTCGCCTGCGATCGCGACGGCGTCGTACCCGACGTAATGACGCTCGCTAAAGGCCTCTCCGGCGGTGTAATTCCGGTCGGAGCGTTGATCGCGCGCGCCGCCGTTTGGCTGCGCGCGTTCGGGGACGCGCCGCTCGTGCACACCTCGACGTTCGGCGGAAGCGAGATCGCGTGCGCGGCCGCGCTCGCGGCCATGGACGTTTTGGAAGAAGAAGGCCTCGTCGCACGCGCGCGCGAGCGAGGAGAGCAGTTGCTCGGCGGCGCGCAAGCGATCGCCACGGAGTATCCCACCGTCGTTCGAGAGGCTCGCGGGCTCGGATTGCTCGTGGGCGTCGAGCTCACGCACGAAGGCTACGGTGGGTTCATCATTCCGGAGATGCTCAGGGCCGGAGTCACCGCCGCGTGGACGCTGAACCAACAGCGCGTGATCCGCCTCGAACCGCCGCTGATCGTTAGCGGCGCGGAGATCGATCGTGCGCTGTCCGCGCTGGGTCAGGGCGTCGCCGCGGCCTATGAAAAACTGGGAACGCTCCCGACGGACTCCGCGCGCTGACGCCCCGATGCCCTATGTTGAGACGCGAATCGCCATCGCTGCTCCGGCAAAAACCGTCTACGAATTGGCAAAAGACCAAGAACGGTTTCCGCAATTCATGCCCGACGTCGAGAGCGTGACGATCCTTCGGCGGCAGCCCGGCGGCGTCGTGTCGCGCTGGAAGACGCTCGTGGAAGAGGCGCCGATTGAGTGGACAGAGGAAGACGTGTTCGATGACGCCGCCTTACGGATTGACTACAAGTTGGTGGAGGGCGATCTCGACAAGTTCGAGGGCGCCTGGACCTTCGAACACCGCGATGGCGTCACGCACGTGGCGCTGGGCGTTGAGTATGATTTTGGCGTGCCGACACTGGCCGAGTTGATCGGCCCGACTCTCGAGAAAAAAGTCCGCGAGAACAGCGAGATGATGCTGGCGGCGCTCAAGCGCGAGGCGGAGCAGACGTGAACAGATTCTGCTTCGTCATCCATCCGTTATCGTTCGAGGATATCGCGCGCTACGAGCCGGGCGCCAAGGGCAAGGGCGAGCCGATTCTGCGCAAGATCATGGAGTGGATGCCGTCATACGCGGCGGTGCACGTTACGGGCGTGCGCGCGCCGGATGGACGCGAGACCGAGGGATGGTTCGTCGCGGCCCCGCTCTTGCCGCAGCAGCTGATGGATTTTCCGCGCGAAGAAGTCTACCGGCGCGTCCTGCGCGCGATCGAGATCGGCGTCGAGCTGGGCGCGCAGGTCGCTGGGCTCGGCGCCTTCACCGGCGTCGTGGGCGACGCCGGCGTGACGATCAACGCGCGCTCGCCGATTCCGGTAACGACGGGAAACTCTTTAACGATCGCGAGCGGCGTCGAGAGCCTCTTTCGGGGTGCGGCGGAGATGAGCGTCGATCCCGCTCGCTCGACCGCGACGGTGATCGGCGCGACGGGCTCGATCGGCGCGGCATGCGTCGCTTTAATTGCGCCGAAGGTCAGAGAGTTGATTCTCGTCGCGCGCAACGAGACGCGGCTGCGCAAGTTTCACGAACGAATCGCGCATCGGCTCCCGTGCCCCAGCGAGTACACGACCGATCTCGACTCGGCGGTCCGCCGCTCGCAGCTGATTCTCACGGCGACCAGCTCGACCAGCGACGTCATCGAGCCGGAGCATCTACAAACCGGCGCCGTCGTCTGCGAGCTCTCGCTGCCGCACGACGTGAGCCGCCGCGTCGCGCAGCACCGTCCCGACGTGCTGGTCGTCGAAGGCGGCAACATGCGAGTCCCGGGCACTCCGCGATTCGAACGAGTGCGCGAGCCTGGGGCCGAGTTCGATCTCAACTTGCCGCCTGGAACGGCGCTCGCATGCATGAGCGAGACGATGGTGCTCGCCCTGGAAGGGCGCCTCGAACCATACACGCTCGGACGCGGCATCGCCCTCGAGAAGGTCGTCGAGATCTCCGAGATGGCGGCTCGCTGCGGCTTCGAGCTAGCCGACATGCGGGCGTTCGACGCCGCGATCACGCCGGAAAAACTCGCATCAACTCGCAGCGCCGCCGCCGCGCGCCGCGGTGACTCTGAGCATGCCGCAGTTGCCCCGGGGTATGGCACCCTCGCTAATTCTCAGGTTAATCGCTCGGGTGCCATACCCGCTCGTCAACCGCGGCAGCCATGAGCGGAGGGATTCACCATATGCAAGCTGCGGCGAGTGAGTATGCCAGCCGAGCGATTGACCTGAAAATTAGCGAGGCTGGCATACTCCGAGCCGCAGCCAAGATGGTGAACTCGTGAAGCGGGTCGTTTCCGTTTCGCTCGGATCGAGCAGCCGCGATCATCGCGCGCGCGCGCAATTCTTGGGCGAGGAGTTCGATATCTCGCGCGTCGGAACCGACGGTAAGCTCGATGCCGCGATCGCGATGGTGCGCGAGCTCGACGGAAACGTCGATGCGATCGGCCTCGGTGGAATCGACGTCTATCTCTATGCAGGACGCCATCGCTACGCGTTGCGCGACGGGTTGCGCTTACTCGAAGCGGCGACGCTCACTCCCGTCGTGGACGGCAGCGGCCTGAAGAACACGCTCGAGCGGAAGGCCGTGAAGTTCATGCAGGACGACCTCGGCATGAATCTGCGTGGGAAGCGCGTTCTGATGGTCAGCGCACTCGACCGTTTCGGGATGGCGCAGGCGCTAGTGGACGCCGGCGCCGACGTACTGTTCGGCGACTTCATCTTCGCGCTGGACAAAGACATGCCGGTGCGCGACCTGCACCGCTTCGAAGAGCTCGCCGAAAAATATCTCCCCGACGCATGCAAGCTGCCGTTTCAGTTCTTCTACCCGACGGGGAAGAAACAAGAGAAGCCGCCCGAGCCGAAATATCCGCAGTACTACGACGACGCGGAGATCATCGCCGGAGACTTCCACTTCATGCGCCAGTTCATGCCGCCGCGGCTCGACGGCAAGATCGTCTTGACCAACACGGTGACGCCCGGCAACGTCGAGGAGCTGGCGGCGCGGGGAGTCACGCTGCTGATTACGACGACTCCGGACATCGAAGGCCGATCGTTCGGCACGAACGTGCTCGAAGCGGCGCTGGTCGCGCTGCTGCGCAAGCGCTGGGAAGACGTGGCGCCCGAGGAGTACGATCGGCTGCTGGACGCGCTGCAGCTGCGGCCGCGCGTGGTGCGTTTGAGGGGCGCGGCATAGTGCTTCAACGACGGGCACGCTGGGTATACTGCTAGCCGCGCCTGCGCCGGAATCGTCCGGGAAGGCGTTGGAGCGGAGCCCTCAGAACACCCCGCGCCAGCGTTGAGCCGGCGCTATAAAGGCGGGGCCGGCTTTCATCTAGCCCCGGTGAGGATCTACAGGTTGAACGAGAAAGAGATCGTCCTGACGGCCGAGGGCCTATCGAAGTTGGAGCGGGAGCTCGACGAGCTCAAGAGCGTCCATCGCCGAGAGGTCAACGACCGCATTCGCCAAGCCAAAGAGTACGGCGATCTCAGCGAAAACGCTGAATACGAAGATGCCAAGCAAGAGCAGGCCTTCATCGAAGGCCGGATCCTCAAGCTCGAGGCGATGATTCGCAACGCCCGGCTGATCGACGAGTCGGAGTACGCGGCCGATGAGGTGCACCTCGGCGCAGTGGTCAAGGTGCGCGACTTGAAAAATAACGACACCTACGAGTTCTCGATCGTCGGTTCGGCTGAAGCGGACCCGCCGAACCGCCGTATTTCCAACGAGTCGCCGCTCGGCAGTGCGCTGATGGGGCACAAGAAGGGCGTGACCGTAGACGTCGCCACGCCGCGGGGCTTGGCAAAGTACAAGATCGAGTCAATCAAGAGCAGCGCACCGAAGAAGGCGGCCCGGAAAGCTTCATAGCGAGGGTCTCGTTGGACGAACTCGGCAAGACTGAGGCAGCCCTCATCGCGGCCAGACGAGAGAATCTGGCCGCGTTGCGTTCGCGGGGCAGGGATCCGTTTGCGCAGCGCCGTTGCGACGTGGACGCAACCGCGCAAGAGCTGCTCGAGCGCTACGCGTTTCTCGAGCCGGGGCAAGACGCGGCCGCGGAAGCCTGGAGCCTGGCAGGCCGAGTCTTGAGCAAACGCACGATGGGCAAGACGGTCTTTGCCGATCTGGCCGACCGTACGGGGCGCATCCAGGTCTACGTCCGCCGCCAAGACGTCGGCGACGACGCGTTTGCCGACTGGCACGACCTCGACCGCGGGGATTTCATCGCGGTGCGCGGCTACATGTTTCGCTCCAAGGTCGGCGAGCTGACGCTGCATGTGACGGCATTTTCGCCGATCGCGAAAGCCTTGCGCCCGCTCCCCGACAAGTGGCACGGTCTGCAAGATATCGAAAAGCGTTACCGTCAGCGCTACGTGGACTTCGTCGTCAACCCCGACGCGCGCGAGGCGCTGATGCTGCGCAGCCGGCTGATCGCGGAGATGCGCCGCTTCATCGACGCGCGCGGATTTTACGAGGCGGAGACGCCGACGCTGTTGCACGTCGCGGGAGGCGCCGCGGCGCGTCCCTTCGTGACGCACTGCAACGCACTCGACCGGCAGTTACAGCTGCGCATCGCGACGGAGCTCAACCTCAAGCGCCTGATCGTCGCCGGGATGGAGCGCGTCTACGAGATCGGGCGAATCTTTCGCAACGAAGGGATCGACACGACGCACAACCCCGAGTTTACGATGCTCGAGCTCTATGCCGCCTATTGGGACGTGTCGGACATGCTCGAGTTCAACGAGGCCCTGGTCGCGCATCTCGTCGATTTCGTGACGGCGGGCGCGACCGATTTGCGCCACGGCGACACCACGATTTCGTTCGCGCGCCCGTTCGCGCGCATCGAGTACTTCGACGCGCTCGCGCGCTTTAGCGGTGGTAAGTATACGCGAGCGCGGTTGCTCGATGCCCGGCAGGCTGCGGAGGTTCTCGGGGAGCTGGGGCTGCCGGCATCGCCGACGCACGGCCACGCCCTCGACAAGATCTTCGAGCGGATCGCGGAGCCGCACCTCGTTGCTCCGACGTTCGTCACCGGGTATCCCGCCGTAATCTCTCCGCTCGCGAAACGGCGGTCGAAAGACGGCGAGGTCGTCGACCGGTACGAGCTGTTTTGCGCGAACATGGAGATCTCGAATGCCTTCACCGAGTTGAACGATCCCGACGATCAGCGCGCACGCTTCGAGGCGCAAGTCGCCGATCGCATCGCCGGTGACGAAGAGATTCCCGAGCCGGATTGGGACTTCGTGCGCGCGCTCGAGTACGGTATGCCGCCGACCGCCGGCATCGGAATCGGGGTGGACCGGCTGATGATGCTGCTGACCGATCAACGCTCGGTGCGCGACGTACTGCTCTTCCCGATGCAGCGGCAACACGGATAACTCGGTCGAGCTGCGTCTCGCCGTTGAGTACGACGGCACGGAGTTCGCGGGATTTCAGTGGCAGCCGGCGGTGCGTACCGTGGCAGGCACTCTCGAGGCCGCGCTGGCGACGCTGCTGCGCGAGCCGGCGAAGATCACCGGCGCGGGACGCACCGACAGCGGCGTTCACGCAACCGGCCAAGTCGTATCGTTTTCAACGCGGAACGACTTTCCGGTGGAGCGTCTGGCGGTGGCGCTCAACGCGTTGCTGCCGCCGGACTGCTCCGTGCGCGACGCCGCCCGCATGGAGAACGATTTTTCCGCGCGCTTCTCCGCGATCGAACGGACCTACGAGTACGCGATTCTCAATCGCCCGCAGCGCAGCGCCCTCACGTCGCGGTACGCGTGCCACGTTGCCCGGCCGCTGGACGCAGACGCGCTGCGCGACGCCGGCGCGCGGCTGCTCGGCGAGCACGACTTTCGCTCGTTCGCGTCGGCCGGCGACGGAGGCAGCACGGTTCGCGTCCTTCGCGCGCTGACCGTGGAGCGGCGCGGCGACCTGATCCGAATCCAGCTCGCCGCGGACGGCTTCTTGCACCACATGGTGCGCACGATCGTCGGCACGCTGCTCCAGTGCGCGTCGGCGGCGCGCCCAAGCGACGCGATTTCCGCGATTCTGGCGGGGCGAGACCGCACTGCGGCCGGCCCGACCGCGCCCGCCGCCGGGCTCTGCCTGGCCGGAGTACGCTATCGCAACGGCTACGACTCGTACGCCCCCCACCCGCTCTGGCAGGCCAACTCGCTTGCGCCCTAGCGTTTTCGCCTTGACGCCCACCGGGCTTTCCCGTAGACTACGGGGGTTGTGCGGACCTATCAGCAGACGACGGCGCAGACCGAGCATCAATGGTACATCGTTGATGCCGCCGGCCAGCGCCTCGGGACGCTAGCGGTCCGCGTGGCGCGCGCCCTCTCCGGCAAGCACAAGCCGACCTGGACTCCACACATCGACGACGGCGACCACGTGATCGTCGTCAACGCCGAAAAGATAGAGCTCGGCGGCAAGAAGTGGACGCAGAAGTTCTACTATCGCCACAGCAACTATCCCGGCGGCCTCAAAGTGCAGACGGCCCGCGAGATCGCCGACCGGCATCCGGAGCGGCTGATCGAGAAGGCGGTGCGCGGGATGCTGGCACCCAACCGGATGCGCGACGCGCAGCTGCGCCGCCTAAACGTGTATGCCGGCGCGGCGCATCCGCACGATGCGCAGAAGCCGATGAGCCTGCCCGAGGGCCGCTTCTAAGTGTACGAGCAGTCCGAGGCCGTGCAGTCCACGGGACGGCGCAAGCGCGCCGTCGCGCGCGTCAAGCTCACGCTCGGGCAAGGCGTGATCACGGTCAACGGTAAGAACCTCGAAGAGTATCTTCCGCGGCCCCAGCTGCATCAAATCGTCCGTCAGCCGCTCGAGGCGACGCAGAGTTCGTCGCGCTTCGACGTCGTGGTGAAGGCCGAGGGCGGCGGCATCACGGGACAGGCCGGAGCGATTCGCCACGGCATCGCGCGCGCGTTGCTGCAAGTGGACGAAGCGCTCAAGGACACGTTGCGCAAGAACGGCTTCCTGACGCGCGACCCGCGCGAAAAAGAGTCGAAGAAGTACGGCCGTAAACGCGCCCGCAAGCGTTTCCAATACAGCAAACGCTAAAGAACGGCGCCAAGCTTCTCGTCATCGCGCTCGGCATACTCGCCGTCGCGCTTCCCCCGAACCCAACCTGGATCGAGCGCGCCTACGTCAACGGCGCATACCCCGCGTGGGAGCACTTCGCCGTTTCAGTGACCGCGCCGCTGCCCTGGTCGCTCGGCGACGTCGCATTCCTCGCCGGCTCGGTGGCGCTCGTTTGGCGGATCGTCGCCTTCGTGCGCGCGCCGCGACGCCGCCGCAGCATGGTGAACGCGGCGCTCACCTGCGTCGCGATCGTGGCGCTCTACGCGGTGTGGTTCACGTTGAGCTGGGGCTGGAACTACGCGCGCGCGCCGTTAGAGAGCCGCGTGAGCTTCGACGCGCGCCGCATCACGCCGGACGCTGCCGTGAAGCTGCGCGCTCGGGCGATCGCGCAGCTGAATGCGCTCGCCGCTGCGGCACATTCGCGCGCGTCCGTGCCGCTGGATACGGCGGCGCTGTACTCCGCGTGGCTGCCCGCCGTCATGCGCGCCGGCAACGACTGGACGGCGCTGGTGAGCCTGCCGAAGCCGACGCTGGCCGATCCCTTCATGGTCGCCTCGGGAACGAGCGGCTTCATCAATCCGCTCACGCTCAACGTGGCGCTCGCGTCAGACCTTCTGTGGTTCGAGCGACCCTTCGACCTCGCGCACGAGTGGAGTCACGACGCGGCGTACGCGCGTGAGGACGAGGCGAACTACCTCGCGATCCTTGCGTGCCTGCGCTCGCCGGATCCGGCCGTGCAGTATTCGGGCTGGTTCGAATTGTTCTTGTATCTCCCGCAAGCGCGCCATTACGCGCGACGCGAGTTCGTTCCGCTGGTGTGGCGCGATTTTGCCGCCTTGCGGGAACGTAACGCGCGCCACATCAACGTGCTGGTCGCGCACTGGTCGTGGCGCACGTACAACGCGTACCTCAAGACGAATCGTGTCGCGGCGGGGATCGCAAACTACGATCAGGTGACGCGCCTGATGCTGGGCGTCGCGCTCGACCGCCGGCTGCTGCCGCTCGCGCGATAAGAAAGAACAGGGACCTCGATTGAGGTCCCTGCAGCGAGTTGTGGTTTTGTTTGGTTAGGCCGGCGGGGGCTTCTGCTTCCCGCCGTTTTGGTTTTGTTGTTTCGGCGCACCGCTGGGCGGATGTCCTTGGCCCGTGCCTTGGGGGTGATGCGGTGCAGCGTTCATCGCGCCGGAGTTGGTTGGCGGATGGTGGTGCGCCGGCTGACCGGACATCGCATTCTCCGGATGCCGTCCGGCCTGCGGCTGCGCGGGATGATGGACCGTGCCGGTCATCGGCGCTTCGTGATGCGTGGCCGTGGTCGGCGCCTTATTGGCTGAGCTCATCTTGTTCGCCGAACTGCCGGCGGTCGGATGGGCTTGCCGTTGCGCCGCGGCCTTATCGGCCGACGTCACCGGAGCGTAGTGTGCCATTTGTTTGGGATCGCTCACCGGTCGGGCCGTCGCCGTTGTCGGCGGCCGGCCGTGGTTGACGTTGGCGTAGAGGCTGCGGTTCTGCGAGGCAACGGTGGCTTGCCGCCGTTGCTCGGTCGTGGGCGCGATTCCGCCGCGCCGCGCTGCGAGCTGTGCGGAGGTCGGGCGAGCCGAGATGCCTCCGCGTCCGCCGTTATAGCTGACGCGGCTGTTGTTGTAGTACACGTTCTTGTTGATGACGGTCTTGTTCACGTAGACGTGATTGATGACCGTTCGATTGACGGGCAGGACTGCGGTGTTGTAGGCGAAGTTTCCGCCCTGCCAGATGCCGCCGACGAAGCCGCTACCGTAGTAGCCGAAGCCGTAGTTCACGCCGCCGTAGAAGCCGACGGTCGGGCCCCAGTAGCCGGCGTTCCAGCCGTAGCCGCCTCCCCCGTAACCCCAGTAACCGGGCGTCCAGTAGAGGCCGACCGACGGAGGCGCGACCCAGGTTCCTGGCACCCAGTAGTAACCGGCCGGTCCCCAGCCCCAGTAGCCCGGGGTCCACTGGTAGTTCGGATAGGGCGCCGGGGGGACGCTGTAGACGGGCAGCGGTGGCGGCGGAGAGCCCACCGTGAAGCCGATACCGACGGTGAACTGCGCCGGCGAGGGCAGCGGGACTGCGGTGATGAGTAATGCCGCGATGATTGCGGGAATGGATCTTTTGAGTAACACGTTTCCTCCTTTGGCGGAGAACATTATAGCGCCAATTATAGCCGGCAAGGCACGACGCTTCCGCCGTTTCGGGCGCGCCCGGAACGGTTTCACATGATTCTTACCCCTCCGTCAGCCGGTTCCAACTTAATCTTCATCCATCTTTCACGCAACATTCCGGCCACGCGCCGTATCCCGCCGGGACACTCCGGAGGGCTACGATTGCAGCGATGTTTGACGTCGCCGACTCGCTGCGTGGCGCCCTCGACAGGGCCGCCGGAGAAATTCAGGACGCACAACGCGCCGTTGCGGGCGCCAACGCTCGAGGCAGCGGTTTTGCCGCTTCCGCGATGGCGAAGACCGCGCAAGCCGCGATCTTTACGGAGGCGTTGATCAATGCCGCGCACGCTCGATTTGAAGAGCTCAAGGCGGTAGCGAAATGAGATTCGAGCTACTCGACGCTGCCGCGGACAGCATGGATGCGCAGCGGGCCGCGCTCGAAGTCGCCGCGCGCAACGTCGCCGCGGCACAGGCCGCCGGACCCAACGCCCAGTACGCGCGCATGATTCCGGAGTTTCGCGTCGTCGAATCGCCCGACGGCGACGTTTCCGTCGCATTTAGCGGAACGCGCACAGAATCGGGCACCAACGTCGATATGCTCACGGAAATGATCGCGGTCATGAACGCGTCCCGCGCCTATGAGTCGGATGCTGCAATCTTCGACGTCGGTAAGACGCTGGCGGAAAAGACGATCGACCTGGAGCGGCTGTGAACGTTGCACCGGTGAGCCCCGACGTTGCGCCCGTTCCCGACGTTGCGCCGATTCCGGACGTCGCGCAGGAGCGGCGTCCGGCGGGCGGCGATGCCGGCCAGTTTGCACGCGCGCTCGACGCGCTCTCGCAAACGCTCGGCGGCGCGGCGCGAGCCGAAGACGCGTTCGCTGCCGGCGCGGGAACGCTCCAACAGGCGGTCTACGAACGCGCGCAAGCCGACGTCGCGCTGGCCATCGCCACGTCGAGCGCTTCGCGAATCGTCGCGTCGGTGCAGGCGATTCTCAACATGCAAGTCTAGCCGAGCGGCGTACTGTGGGCGCGCTCGCGCAACTCCTGACGCGTTGGAAAACCCTGTCGAAAGTCGCTCGCTTTGGAATGAGTGCGGGCGCCGCATTGATCGCCGTCGCGGGAATCGTCGCCATCCTGCTCGCGCATCCCGCTCGCACGCCGCTTTTTGCCCAGTCGCTTCACGCCGACCAGCTCGCGGAAGTCGAGGAGCGTCTCGCGGACTGGAACATTGCGTTCACCCCAACCTCCGAGAACATCATCGTCGACGCCGGACGCCGTAACGATCTTCTGCTCCGCCTTTCCCTGGCAGGCATTCCGCATCAGCACTTGGCCAGCACGGCGGAAGCCCTCGGCAACATCGGTGTGCTGACGCCGGAGCCGGTCGCCGACGCGCAGGCCCGAATCGGATTGGCGGGAGACATCGAGGGGAGTCTGCGCGGCATCGAAGGCATCGAAGATGCGCGGGTCATCTTAGCGCCGGCGCAACGCGGCGAGTTCGCAGACGGATCCGACCGGGAGGCGAGCGCGGGCGTACGTCTGCGAATGCGCGACGGCGCGGCACTCTCCGCGCAAGCCGTCGCCGGAATCCGAGCGTTCGTCGCCGCGAGCGTACCCCAACTGCGCCGCGAACGGGTGACGATCGTGGATGATCGCGGGATCGCCCTCGACTCGAGCGCCGGCGACGGCGATGCGGCCGATCTCACGCGGTCGTTGCAGTCGGCGTTCGACAGCACGTTCGGCGAGGGCGCGGCGCTCGTCCGCGTGCGAGCCGAATACGATCCGCGTCAAGTGTCCGAGCATGAGACGCGGCGCACGGCGCTGGGGACGCAGGCGATCGAGCAAACGCGGCGCAGCGAGAGTTACGATGGTGGCGGCAAACGCTATCGTCATCTCGACGAAGGCCAAGATCGCGGCAGCGACACGCGGGATTCCACGGCGTACGCAGCGCCCGGCGTTCTGAAGCGCCTATCCGCCGCGGTCTTCGTCGATGAATCGCGGGCGCTCGATTTGGCGAAGATGCGCGAGCTCGCCGCCGCAGCGATCGGGTACGATCGCAGCCGAGGAGATACGCTGGCGGTGGAAGCGGTCGACTTTCACCGGGGACTCGTCGTTCGCAAGGATATCTGGTGGCTGCTCTACGGGACGGTCGTCCCGGCGGCGCCCGTCGTAGTGCTGGCGATCGCGATCATTGTGGCCGCGCGCTTCGCCTTTCCACCGATGGCCGCACTCGTACAATCCATGCTGGAGCGCGCGACGCTCGAGCGCGCCTCAAAGAGCGTTGCCGGCTTCGCGCCGGCACGAGTGCGTTCGCTCCTGGAACGCGAGCCGCCGCACGCGGCCGCGGCAATCATTAGCGCACTCCCGGCCGCGACGGCGACGGCGGTGCTCGATCTCTATCCGCCCGCAGAGCGCGACGCGATCGTGGGCCGCATGCAGCGGCGCACCTCTCCGCTGGTTGATGACCCGGAGGAACTGCTGCGACGCTGTGGATGACGATTTCATCCCGCTTTGGGAGCTGTTGCGGCCCGCTGCGACGCCCGCGACGGGCGGTATCGAAGCGGCGCCGGCGCAGCCTCCGCCTTTGCCGCCGGAATGCGCCGATGTCGCAGCGCGCGCACGGCGTTTTCGGGCGGGCTTGTGCGACGCGTTGGAGGCTGCGGTTGGGACAATCCTGCCCGAGCTCGCGCGGGACGTGCTAGGGAGGGAACTTCGTCTCGCGCCGTGCGACGTGGCGAGTATCGTACGCGCGTCGCTGGCGCGTCACGCCGGCGATGACGTCGTTACGATTCACGCACATCGCGACGATTGCCCCGAGTTGGAAGCGGCGCGCATCGCGTGCGTCGGCGACGACTCGCTGCAGCGTGGCGACGTCATCCTCCGCTTGCGCAGCGGAACGATCGACTTGCAGATGAGCAGCCGCCTCGACGCCGTCCTAGCCGACCGTACCGCGTCATGACGGCCACGATGCACTTGGGCGCCTGTGCGCTCGGCCGCGCGATCGACGCCAACGGTTCTCCACTCGACGGCGGACCGGCGCTGCGCGGACGACGCGTCCCGATTGACGCGCGCGCGCCGCGTCCGAACGAACGCGCGCCTATCGTCGCGCCGATGTGGACGGGACTTCGTGTGATTGACGGACTGTTGACCGTCGGCCGTGGGGCGCGCGTCGGAATCTTCGGGGCGCCGGGGAACGGCAAGAGCTCGATCGTGGAAACGATCGTGCGGAACTGTGCGGCGGATGCCGTGGTGGTCGCTCTCATCGGCGAGCGCGGTCGCGAAGCGGAGCGCTGGCTCGCGCGGCGCGACGAACGCGTTACGATCGTGTGCGCCACCGGGGACCGGCCCGCAGCCGAACGCGTGGGCGCGGCGCACGTCGCCCTAGCGCATGCAAGCGCACTGCGCGAGCGCGGCTTACACATCGTGCTCGTTCTGGACAGTTTAGCGCGCGTCGCGCTCGCGGCGCGCGAACTGGCGTCGGCGGCCGGCGAGAGCACCGGACGCGGCGGATATCCGCCGAGCGTATTTGCGCGTCTTGCGCGGCTCATCGAAGTCGCCGGCACGACGCCGGCGGGTTCCATCACGTTGTTCGCGACGGTTCTGAGCGACGGCGACGAGCGCGATCCAGTGAGCGAAGCGGCGCGTTCGTTCTTAGACGGGCACCTCGTGCTATCGAGCGCGCTGGCGCATGCCGGCCGGTATCCGGCGATCGGCGTCTTGAGCAGCACGAGCCGCACGATGGAGGCCGTGACGACCGCCGCTCACCAGCGTGCGGCGGTGCGCGTTCGCCGCGCCCTCGCAGCGCTCGATCGTATCGAAGACGCGCGCTCCTTAGGGATCCTTCCGACGCAATGCGACGAGAAGGCCGCGGTGGCGCTCGAGGCTGCGCTGCGCGCCTTTCTGCGCCAGGGGCGCGAAAGCGCGCCGCCGAGTGAAACGCTGTCACATCTCGAGCGCATCGCCGAGGAGTGGGAGGAACGCGTTGGAGATTGATCGCGAGCTCGGCGCGCTGCAGCGGCGAATCGCCGAGCTCGCAGCCGGACCCCAAGCGCCCGGTATTACTTTCGCCGACGCCGTCGAACGCTTCGAAAGCGTCCCGCCGCTCCCGCAGCCGGTCGCGCGTGCCGACATCGACCGGCTCGTTGACGCCAACGCGGCTCGATCCGGAGTGGATCGGGCGTTGATCTCCGCCATTATCGCGAACGAATCGGCGTTCGATCCGAATGCGACGTCGGCAGCCGGCGCGGAGGGCTTGATGCAGCTGATGCCCCAGACGGCTGCCGCTCTCGGCGTTACCAATGCCTACGATCCCGCGGAGAACGTTCGCGCCGGCACGCAGTACTTACGCGGGCTGCTCGACCGGTTCGGAAACGTGGAGCTCGCGGTTGCCGCATACAACGCGGGGCCGGCGGCGGTGCTGCGGTACGGTGGCGTGCCGCCGTATCGAGAGACGCAAGCCTACGTGCAGAACGTCATGTCGGCCTACCGTTCTCAACTCGGCAACTAAAGCGTCGCCGCGAGATCACACTTCGCTGCAAAGATCGTCCGATGATGACGCAGCAACTGCAAGTGAGCATCTTGGCGGCGCCGTTGGCGGCGATCGATCGCCGAACGCTCTCGCAAGCCTGGTACACGGCGCTTCGTTGCGGGCAGAGGTCGGCGCGGACGCCGGCAGCGCGCGGCGTTGACCTGCGACGTGAGGGTGCTGCCGTCACGACGAGGCGCGGCCCGTGTATCGCGCCGCTCGGAACGACGAACCAGTCCGCAACAGCCTGCGGGTTCTTCGAACGCCGCGGAGCGAGCGTTGCCGATTCCGAATCGCCGCTGCGGCGTTCGAACGCCGCTCCGCGACCGCTGGCCAAGGCCATCGAAGAGGCGTTTTGCAATCCGGCGGTTCGCCCGCGCCGCGCGACGTTTTCGATGGGGCGCGGCAGCGCGCGCGTGCACGTGCTCCTGCACAGCAACGGAAGCGCAGCGGCGCTGGTTGCGCTCTGCCCGACCGCCTATTCGGCTCAAGTTTCGCGAGCGCTGGCGCAGGCGCGCCGGTCCCTCGCCGCGCGCGGCGTCGTCGCCGACCTGCACCTACGAGAGGAGAAGCAATGTTTCTCAACGCTGCAATGAGCGCTGCGCTCGACCGCATCGCGGAGCGCGCCGCCGACGCTCGTCGCGCGTTCACTCCCGGAGCTCTTCCGCTGCACGATGACGTTGCCACCGCGTCTGCAGCGTCGGATTTCACGCTCGATCCGTTGGTTGTCAGCGCTCCGGCGCGCGCGTACTTCATCACGCGCAACGAGCGAAGCGAAGTGAGCTACACGCGCGACGGCGCGTTCAGCCTCTCGGATGGACGGCTGCTCGATCAACGAGGCAATGAGGTCTGTGGGTTTCGAACCGCAAGCGATGTGCCGAGCGCGCTGCATGCCGACCCCGTTGACGCGGCGCTCGGGCGCATCGGCGATCCGCGCATCGAGCCCGATGGATCGCTGGTGTACAGCCGGCTGACGATCGACCCGCGCACCGGTGCGACCGACGCCCAGCGGATCGTCGTCGGCCGAATTGCGCTGGCGCTATTCCCCCCAGGCTCGAAGATCGACAGCAGCGACGCGATCGAGGCTTCGGCGCCTCGGGACGTGCCGCCGCACGTGGGAACGGCCAAGGACGGCACGTTTGGAGCGATTGCGCCGATGCAGCGCGACCGTAGCCGGATTGACATCGAACGAAGCTTGACCCGCCTGAAAGACGCGTACCTTGCCTTCGACGCGCTGCGCGCTGCGGAAACGGCGAAGGCGCATCTCGGCAAGACCGCGGTGGACCTCGTCAAGTGATGGCGCTGAGCTTCGAAACGCGGGCTCGATGCGCCGACGGACGCGCGATCCGACGGGTGCGTTTCGCCACGCGGTCGGCGTTGCCGATCAATGCGGCGTGCGTCGTCGCAAACGGCGTGCGCGAGATGCTCGCCTCTTTGCTGGGCACGACGGTAACGCTCCGGTTGATCGAGCCGCTGATTCCTACGTCCGAGGGTTGGCAGGTGGTGCTCGGCGATGCGCTGATCTACCGCGTTGCCGGCAGTGTCGCAGACGCCGCGCTCGTGTTCGCGCGCAGCGATGCCGTGGCGCTCGTGGGCGCCGCCTTCGGCGAGGCGCCTGCGGGCGCTTCCACGTCGCGAACGCTGTCAACGGTCGAGCACGACGTGCTCGATCGCATGGTGGACGAGATCGCCGTGAACCTGGGGCCGATCTGCGGCGTTGCGGAACGCCATCGAGCACGGCGCATCGACCGCCTCGAGGGCTTTGAAACCTTCTTCGAACTGATAGTCGACAATCCGGTGCAGGCGCGGATCGGCGTCGCAATATCGCGCGACCCCGCGATCGAGGCCCGCGCAATGTTCTCGACGAGCCACTTGGCCGCCGTCGGCCTACGCGCGACCGCCGCGCTCCCGTTAGAAAGTCTCACTGCAGCCCAAATTTTGGAGTTGAAGCCGGGCGCCTTCGTACGGATTCGTTCCGCGGACTTCTCGCGTTGCCGTTTAGCGATCCACGGTCGTGCGCTCGCATCGGGAACCTGCGGAGCGCGCAACGGCCGCTTTGCATTCGCGCTACGGTCGCTGTGCGAAGCCACCCCTCGTGCCTGATTCGAAGAGCGACCGCTCGTCGGAAACGGTCGGTCTGCTGATGCACGTGCCGCTGCGGCTCTCCGTCGAGCTGGGAACGACGACGATGTCAATTGCCGACATCCTTAAGGTCGGCGCCGGCTCCGTGATCGAGCTCGATCGTCCGATCGAGCGCCCCGTGACGTTGCTCGCGAACGATCGACCGATCGCGCGCGGTGAGATCGTGGCCGTGGACGAAAACTTCGGACTGCGCATTACCGAGCTGGTCGTGTGATCGCCGGTCGAGTCCAATCGTGCCGCTGAACGAGCTGGTGGGTGTCGCGAATCGGCACGCGACGGCCCCTCTCGACGTCCTCGCGAGCCTCACGCTGCTCTCGCTCGTACCGCTCGTTCTCATCATGTGCACGTCGTTTGTCCGCATCGTGGTCGTGCTCTCGCTCGTGCGATCGGCAATCGGCGCGTCGGCGCTTCCACCCAACGCCGTCCTGACCGGCTTGGCGTTCGTGCTCACGTTGGTCGTCATGGGGCCGACGACGCAACAGATCCGGCGCGAGGCGTTCGAGCCGTATTCGCGTGGAACGATGAGCGCCTCGCAAGCCCTGTCCAAGGCGCTCGGACCGCTGCGCGGCTTCATGCAGCGCCAAACCCGCAGCAGCGATCTGGCGCTGTTCGAACGCATTGCGCGCCGGCGCTCCCAGCCTGCGGCCGCCGTCGCCTTGAGCGTCCTGGTGCCCGCGTTCGTCGTCGGGGAGTTGCGCAACGCGTTCGCAATCGGCTTTGCGCTCTATCTGCCGTTCGTCGCGATCGACTTGGCGGTCGCCGCGATGCTGATGGGGCTCGGGATGATGATGCTCAGCCCGCCCGTCGTGTCGCTGCCGGTCAAGTTGCTGCTCTTCGTCATGGTCGACGGCTGGGCGATGCTCTGCGGAGGCGTCGCGGCCAGCTTTCGATAAGGCAGCAGCCGACATGAAGGCACGAATGTAGCATGCGCATCAGCACGGCGCTGGCCACGCAGCGCCCATTTTTTTCGTTCGAATTCTTTCCACCGAGGGATGACGCGGGCTCCCGTCAACTCTTTGCGGCCATCGCGGCGCTCGCGCCGCTGCGCCCCTCCTTCGTGTCGATCACGTACGGAGCGGGAGGATCGACGCGTACGCGTACCGTCGCCCTCGCTAAGCAGATTCAGCAAGAGATCGGCCTGACCGTCGTGGCGCACGTCACCTGCATCGGCTCGGATCGCTCCGAGTTGCGAGGGCTCTTCGACGACCTGGCGCGCAGCGGAATCGAAAACGTCCTGGCGCTGCGCGGCGATCCCCCCGCGGGGGCTCCTTTCGTTGCGTCGCCCGGCGGCTACGCGCACGCGAACGAGCTAATCGCCATGTTGCGCCGCAACTACGATTTTTGCATCGGAGCGGCGTGTTATCCGGAGAAGCATCCGGAGGCCGCGACGTTCGACGACGATCTCGCTTATTTGAAAATGAAGGCCGACGCCGGCGCCGACTTCCTCGTTTCACAGCTGTTCTTCGATAACGAACGCTTTCTCCGGTTCACGCGACGCGCGCAGGCGGCCGGCATCGATTTGCCGATCCTTCCCGGCCTGATGCCGATCACCAACTTCGGGCAAATCCAGCGCTTCGTCGCGATGTGCGGCGCGACGATTCCGCCGAAGCTGCGCGTCGAAATGGAGGCGCGCAAAGACGACACGAAATCGGTGGAGGACCTCGGCGTGGCGTTTGCCTCGATGCAGGCGTTGGAACTGCTCCACGCCGGCGTTCCGGGAATCCACTTTTACACGCTGAACCGGTCGCCGGCCACGCGCGCCATCGTGTCGGCGCTGCTCGCCGCCAGCGCCTGGCGCCCCGCCTTCTCAACAACATCCCGCTAACATCGCCGTAACGGCGAACGCGTACGCTCGACGCGTGGATGCGCTCGATGCTCTGCTTCACGACGCGTTGGTCACGACGGCGATCGTAGCGTTGCCGGTGCTCGCGGCGGCGGCGCTGGTCGGTACGGTCGTCGCCGTCGTGCAAGCCGCAACACAGGTGCAGGAGCAGACGCTGACGCTGCTGCCCAAGGTCATCACCGTCGGGGCCATGGTCGCGCTGTTAGGTAGGACGGCGATGCATTTGCTGGCCACGCTCTTCGATCGCGCGTTGACCGCCATCGCGCCGTTGACGGCGCGATGGTAGCATGGTTGCTCGTCTTCGCGCGCTGCGCCGGATTCGTGTTTCGCGCGCCGGGATTTTCGCATCCGAGCATCCCCGTGCCGCTGCGCGCGGGGTTCGCGGCCGCGTTGGCGATGGCCCTGACGCACTCGGGAGTTGCCAGTACTACAGTTGACGGTGCGGCGGCGATCGCCGCTATGGCGTTCGAGTTTTCGATCGGCAGCGCGCTCGGCATGGCGGCCGCGCTCCTGTACGACGCCGCGTATGCGGGCGGACGAGCGGTGGACGATTACGTCGGCGTCAGGGCGATCGCGCCGAGCGTCGTGCTCGTCGCGCCGAGCGGCTTTGGCCGGGTGTGGTCGCTGGCATTCACCGGCGCATTCTTTCTGTCGGGCGCGTATCGCATCGTGCTGCTGAACTTCGCCCAAAGTTTCGCGCGCATTCCATCCGGCGCGATCGTGACTCCCGCACAGTGGGGGACGTTTGCCGCGACCTTCTTTTCATCGTTCGTCGCGATTGCGGCAGAGATAGCGGCTCCTGCAATCGGTGTCGCCTTCGTCGTACAGGTGGCGGTCGGAGCGCTTGCGCGCGTCGTGCCTCGCTTCGGTAGCGTGACGCTGGCATTTCCGCTCGCGTTTGCGGCGGCCTTGATCGTTACCGCGCTGACGGTGCCGGCGATCGCAGTGCGCATGCGCGCGCCGGTCGCGCTCGACCTCGTGCCCTAAAGCGACGCGCGCGTGCCGGAAGAGAAACCGCTCGAGGCGACGCCGCATCGCATTCGCAAGGCGCGACGCGAGGGCGACGTCGCGCGTTCGAGTCAGCTGACGGCCAATCTGTCGTTCGCACTGGCGGTGCTGGCGGTCGCCGCGGTCTCGCCGCAGGTCGCTGGCCTCGCGCACCGCGACGTCGCCGCTGCCGCCGCGCACCTCAGCGCGCCCTCCTCGATGTGGCTGGTCGTCGTCTTGACGATCGCGTGCATCGGGTGCGCCGCGGCCGGCAGCGTGTTCGCCGCTGCGGCGCAGAGCGGCGGCTTTGCACTGATCGCCGTTACGGCGAAGTTCGAGCGGCTGGATCCCGCGCAAGGATTGCGTCGGCTCTGCTCGCGCGAGACGCTCGACGGCGGCCTGCGGGCGGTGATCGCGTTCGGCTGCGCGACGGCTGCGATTCTGCCCGTCGCCGCAATGGGCGCCGCGGCCATGATGAACGCGCAGTCCGTCGCCGCGGTCGCGGCGCATGCGTGGAAGTCGTCGCAGGCGATCGCCGGCGTCTGCGTCGGGGTCGGCCTGCTCTTCTCGGCGGCGGAATACGCGGCCTCGCGCGGCGCGTGGTTGCGCAAGCTGCGCATGAGCTTCGACGAACGCCGCCGCGAGGTTAAAGAGGAAGAGGGCGATGCCGCGACGCGCGGACGGCGTCGCGCGCTGCACCGAGCGTTGCTGCGCGGCGGGCTGCAACGGATCAAAGCGGCGGCCTTCGTCGTCGCCAATCCGCGCCACGTCGCGGTCGCGCTGGAGTATCGACCGCCGGACGTTCCCGTTCCACGCGTACTGATCCGTGCGCTCGACGCATTCGCGCTCGAAGTCCGCGCCGCGGCCGCGCGCCACGGGATCCCAGTGGTCGAAAGCGCTGCGCTGGCGCGCGCGCTCTATCGTGACGTTCGCGCGGGACAACCGATTCCCGTGGCACACTACGTCGCGGTCGCGGAAGTCGTGGTCGCTCTCGGCCGCATCGGGACGCGCGCGTGAACGGCCACCGCCGCGCGGTCTACGCCTTCGCCGGTCTGTTGCTGGCGATCGTCGCGATCTTGATCGTGCCGTTGCCGCCGCCGTTGCTCGATCTATTGCTCGGTATCAACGTCTTCGGCTCGGCGTTGGTATTGCTGCTGTCGGTGACCGTCGAGGACCCGCTGGAGTTCTCCGCCTTCGCTCCGGCGCTCTTGGTTGCGACGCTCTTTCGCCTCGCGCTCGACGTATCGGCGACGCGGCTGATCCTCACCGACGGCGCAACGCCCGGCGCCGTCGGGAGCATCATTCCCGCGTTCGGCGCGTTCGTCGTCCACGGGAATCTGGTCGTCGGCCTGATCGTCTTTGCGATTTTGATTACGATACAGTTCGTCGTGATTGCGAGCGGTTCGCAGCGCGTCGCCGAAGTGGCGGCGCGCTTCACACTCGACGCGATGCCGGGCAAGCAGATGGCGATCGATGCCGACGTTCACGCCGGAGCGCTCGACGCCGAGGGCGCGCGTCGCAAGCGCGAGGCGGTTCAGCGCGAAGCCGACTTCTACGGCGCGATGGACGGCGCCGGCAAGTTCATCAAAGGCGACGCCATTGCCGCGTTGGTGATCGTCGCGCTCAACCTGATGGGCGGCATCGTCGTTGGCATGGGCTATCGCGGCATGTCGCCGCTGGACGCGCTCAATACGTTCGCGCTGCTCTCGATCGGCAACGCGTTGGTCACGACGCTGCCCGCGTTTCTGATCTCGACGGCGATGGGAATGATGGTGACGCGCGTCGCCTCGGATGGCGCGCTCGGCGCCGACCTCGCGGCGCAGCTGTTTGCGCGACCCGACGTCTTGCGCAGCGCCGGCGGCTTGCTGGCAGTGCTCGCGTTCGTACCGGCGCTGCCGCGCCCGCTCTTTCTCGTGCTGGCCGGCAGCGCATTTGCGCTCGCCCAGCTCGCGCACCGCAACCGCGCGCGCGGCGAGAGCGATGCGCTGGCGACGCGCGAGCGCGCGAAGCGCAATGCGATGCGCCGCCCCGAGCTCGCACTGAGTCTGGTCGGCGTAGACGCGGTGGCCATCGAGATCGGCGCCGACTTGGCGCCGCTGCTCGCGTCGCCGCTCTGCGATGCGCTGCTCGACCGAATCGGCGAGGTGCGGCGCGCGCTGGCCGCCGACATCGGCGTCGTGTTGCCCGGCGTGCGCTTGCGCGACGATCTCACGCGCGATCCGCGAAGCTACGGAATCCGCGTGCGCGATCGTTTAGTCGGCACGGGACGACTGCAGCTGGAGCGTTTTCTGGCCGTGGCGGATGCCGCGGTGCTCGAGCGGTTGCACGTTACGATTGAGGCAGAACCCGTTTACGGTCTGCCCGCGGCGTGGATCCCTACCGAGATGCGCGAGAACGCCGGCAACGCCGGCGCGCTCGTCTTCGATCCGATCTCGGTTCTAGGGTCGCACCTCGCCGAGGTCGCGCGCGCGCACGCGGCGCAACTCGTGGGACGGCAAGAGTTGCAAACTCTACTGGAACACTTGCGCGCGAGCGTTCCGGCGCTGGTGAAGGAGGTCGGCGGCGAGGGACTGCCCTTTGCCGCGCTGCACCGCGCGTTCGCATTGCTCTTGCGCGAAGGCGCGTGGCCGCGCGATCCGATAGCCGTTCTGGAAGCGATGCTCGAAGCGAACACGACCGACCCGCGCGAGCTGGCGGAAGCGGCCCGCCGCGCCGTCATCGCCGACCTGTTGCGCCGGCGCGGCACTCCATCGCTCGAGCCGATAGTCTTCGACGCCGCCTTCGAACGCGAGCTCGTCGCCGCGTGGTGTCCGTACGGCGCCGCGGGGCCGGAGCCGGCGACGGCTGTCGCGTTGCGCGCGCAAATTGCCGCATATGCGTCGCGCACGCCCCGCGATCGAGCGGCGGTCGTCTGCACGGCGGCGTTGCGCCCCGTGCTGTCGGATTTCTTGCTGCGTTCGGGACTGCGGGTCAACGTCTTTGCGTTCGGCGAGTTGCCGAGCGAGATCGCGCTCTCGCCCGCCGAGGTCATCGAGGAGGTCAAACCGAACGCGCTGCCTGCATGATGCGCTGTTTGGGGGCGGCGGTATTGTTCGTCGCTATCGCGTTCTCGAGCGGTTACTCAACGGGTCTCGCGGAACACGAAGCTCAAACGCAATCGACGTACGGACCTATGAGTCCCGACGCAGACCCTGGTTCGGGGATGAGTCCTACATTTCGATTCAGCGGCGACAGACATCTGCTGCTCTCGCAGAGCGCTACCATGTATTTAGATTGGACTTGCGAGACATACCATCAGTCGCACCCGCAAGCAACGTGCCCGCCTAGTGCTACGACCAACTGGACGACGGGGCCGGTTCCAAGTGGCTTCCAAGGCGGCTTTGCGCCGACGGTTACCCACGGTCGAGGCATCGCAACGGAATGGTTCACTGTGCAACCTCAGACGGCTCCGGGTCTCTACCACCTTCATGCGTGCGCTGCCATTAGCTACAACAACTATTACGTTAGGTGCGTGTCGTTTGCAGTGCAAGTCGTATCCTGGCAGTTGACGCCGATGCCGTCTCCACCGCATAAAGCTGTCGCGTTCACGCCCGCCGAGGTCATCGAGGAAGTCAAACCGAACGCGCTGCCTGCATGAAATTGACGGCGCTCGATTGGGTCATCGTCGTCGTTTCATTGGGCATCAGCTTCGTTCCGGCGATCGTTCTCGCGCGCCGCGCCGGGCGCAACATCGCGGAGTTCTTCGCGGCAGGGCGTCAGGCGCCATGGTGGCTGATCGGCATCTCGCTCGTCGCCACAACGTTTTCCACCGACACGCCGAACCTCGTCACCAATCTCGTGCGCGACGGCGGCGTCGCGGAGAACTGGGTGTGGTGGTCGTTTCTGCTCACGGGCATGGCGACGGTCTTTTTCTTCGCGCGCTTATGGCGGCGCAGCGGCGTGCTGACCGATCTGGAGTTTTACGAGCTGCGCTATAGCGGCCGTGCCGCGTCGTTCGTGCGAGGCTTTCGCGCGATCTACCTCGGGCTGTTCTTCAACTGTTGGATCATCGCGACGGTCAACTTGGCACTGGTGAAGATCGCCGGCATTCTCTTCGGGTGGCCGCGCGCCGAGACGCTCGCGATCTGCGTCGCCGTGCCGATCATTTTCGCCGCCACCGCCGGGCTGTGGGGCGTGATGGTGACCGACATGATCCAGTTTTGCATCACGATGACGTCTGCGTTCGCCGCCGCCTATTTCGCGGTCCACGCGCCCGGCGTCGGCGGCCTGCACGGGCTCGTGGCGCACGTGCGGGCACACGACGCGACGATCCTCTCGATCCTGCCGAACTTCGCCGACCCGAAGACGGCGCTCGGAATCTTCGTGATTCCGCTCACGGTGTTGTGGTGGTCGGTCTGGTATCCGGGAGCCGAGCCCGGCGGCGGCAGCTACGTCGCGCAACGGATGCTCGCGGCGCGCACCGAATCGGACGCGCTCTTCGGCACGTTCGCCTTTCAAGTGATGCACTACGCGCTACGGCCGTGGCCGTGGATCGTCGTGGCGCTGGCCTCCACGATCGTCTATCCGTCGCTGCATGACATCCAGCTGCGCTTTCCGCATCTCTCGCCGAGCCTGCTCGGCAACGACATCGCGTATCCGGCGATGCTCGTCTTTCTGCCCGCGGGTTTTGCGGGCTTCATGGTAGCCGGCATCTTCGCGGCGTATCGCTCGACGATCGAGACGCATCTGAACTGGGGCACGTCGTACCTCGTGCACGACCTCTACCAGCGATTCATTCGACCGCAGTCGAGCCAGCGCGAGCTCGTGTTGATGGGGCGGGTTGTCACCGCGCTGTTGATGGCGTTGGGAATCGTGCTGACTCTGCTGCTCGACAACGCGAAAAACGCCTTCAACCTGCTGCTCTCGATCGGCGCGGGAACCGGGCTCATCTACCTTTTGCGCTGGTTCTGGTGGCGCATCAACGCGTGGAGCGAGGTGAGCGCGATGTGCGCATCGTTCGCGGTGTCGCTGGGCTTTCTCATCGCCGCGAAGAGCGGCCACGCCGCCGACAGCGTCACGACGCTGCTCGTGACGATCGGCGTAACGACGGTCGTGTGGATCGCCGTCACGTTTGCGACGCCTCCCGTCGATGCCGTTACGTTGCGCGCGTTTTACGCGAAGGTGCGTCCGGCCGGCCCGGGCTGGCGCCGCGTCGCTCGCGCGAGCGGATTACCGGCGTCGGAGGATTCGCTGACGCTGGCCTTCGCCGGTTGGATCCTGGGGCTCGCGGCCGTCTACGGCGCGCTCTTCGGCGCAGGCGGATTCGTCTACGGCCGCGTCGCTCAAGGCGTTATCTGGAGCGCCGTGAGCTTGGCGGCATGCTATGGCTTGCTGGCGATCGGGCGGCGGGCGTGGCGCCCGACGGCAGGCCCGGCCCCCGTCAAAAGCTAAGCTGGCTCGACTCCAATGAACTGGAAAATTCTGCGGGCGCCCTTTAAAGCGCTGGTCATCGTCGCGATTTGCGCGGTCTCGATCTGGGCGATTTTGCCCGTGCAAACGAAGATCCACCTCGGTCTCGACCTGCAGGGCGGCGCGCGGCTGTTGCTCCAGCTCTACCCAACGGAAGAGGTGCCCCAGATCACCTCGCAGGTGCAGGCGCAGACCCGCGAAGTGATCGACCGCCGAATCAACGGCCTAGGCGTCGCGGAGCCGTCGATCAGCAACGTCGGAACGGATCGGATCTTGGTCGAGCTGCCCGCCGTGAAGAATCCGGATCAGGCCGAGCAGGTGCTCAAGCAGGTCGCCGTCCTGCAGTACAAGATCGTGCCGTTCGACGTGATGCAGAAAGCCGAGGCCGCACTCGCGACCCTCAAGAACCCGAACGTTCCGTCGAAAGAGAAGGCCGCCGCGGAGAAATACGTCGCGGAGACGGCCTATGCGCTCAGCGGCAACGTCGTCTATTCGGGCAAGGACCTCAAGTCGGCGCAGGCGAGTTACGATCAGGGCGGCCGCCCGAACATCCTCTTTCAAACGAAGGACCCGGCGAAGTTCGGCAAGTTGACGGCCTCGAATTTACAAAAGCCGCTTGGTATCTTCTTGGATCATCACTACCTCTCGGCACCGATCATTCAGAGTCCGATCTACGATAACGGGCAGATCACCGGCGCGTTCACCGAAGAGGACACCGTGACGCTCGCCAACGAGCTCAACGCCGGTGCGTTGCCCGTGAGCGTGAAGATCGTCGAGAAAGAGACGATCGGTCCGACGCTCGGCAAGGTCGACCTCGTGCAGTCCATGCGCGCCGCGGGGTTAGGTCTGGCGCTCGTGCTGATCTTCATGATCGTCGTCTATCGGCTGCCCGGCTTTCTGGCCGACCTCGCGCTCGCGATCTACGTGCTCGTGATGATGGCGATCCTCGCTCTCTCGCACGCGACCCTCACGCTGCCGGGCATCGCCGGTTTCGTCCTCTCGATCGGCATGGCCGTGGACGCGAACGTCCTGATCTTCGAGCGCATCAAGGAAGAGCTCTGGAACGGCAAGACGATGCGCGCCTCGGTGCGCGTCGGATTCCAGCGCGCGTTCTCTGCGGTCTTCGACAGTCACTTCACGACGATCGTGGGCGCCGGCGTGCTGTATATGCTGGGCACCGGAACGGTGAAAGGCTTCGCCTTCACGCTCTTCTGGGGCACCGTCGTGTCGCTCGTCACCGCCGTCTTCATCACGCGCTTCTTCGTGGACGTGCTGGTGGACAACGAGATTCTGACCGCGCCGGAGTTCTACGGCGTCAAGCGCGACGACGTCGGAATTTTTGCGAAAACGGCGGCGGCGGAGGCGTAACGCATGCTGTTTCGTCGCCTGAACTGGAACATCGTCGGCTGGTTCCGGATCATTTCATGGATCTCGTACGCCGTGATTGCGCTGGGGCTAGGTTCGATGGTCTATCACGGCTTCGCGGG
>JAFAXS010000120.1 GCA_019240755.1 Vulcanimicrobiota bacterium | reverse complement strand
GGGAATCCCGGCACGTTCGCGTTTTTGCACGGCGTAACGCTGCACACGATGTTCACAGGCAACGACGCCGGCATCCCTCTCGTCGTGCACATCGCCTACCAAATGATGTTCGCGATCATCACGCCGGCCCTCATCACGGGTGCCTTCGCCAACCGCGTCACCTTCAAGGCATATTTTTTGTTCCTCACGGCGTGGCTCGTGCTGGTCTATTTTCCGTTCGTCCACATGCTGTGGAGTCCCGACGGCATACTCGCCCGCTGGGGCTGCCTCGACTTTGCCGGCGGCATTGTCGTGCACGCTTCCGCAGGTTTTGCGGCGCTCGCTTCGGTGCTCTACGTCGGACGGCGGCATGTCATCGAAAACAAGCCGCACAACGTTCCGCTGATCGCGCTCGGCACGGGACTGCTCTGGTTCGGATGGTATGGGTTCAACGCCGGGTCCGAGCTGCGCGTCGATTCCGTCACCGCGGCGGCCTTTCTCAACACCGATATCGCGGCATCGTTTGCGGCGGTAATGTGGCTGCTGCTCGAATGGGCGCGCGGCAGCCAACCGAAGTTCGTCGGCTTGCTCACCGGTGCCGTCGCGGGGCTCGCAACGATCACGCCTTGCGCGGGCTACGTCTCTCCCACGACGGCGGTGATCGTCGGCATCGCGGCTGGAGCCGTCTGCTACTTTGCGGTCGCGCTCAAGAACGGGCTCGGCTGGGACGACGCCCTCGATGTTTGGGGCGTGCACGGCGTGGGGGGTTTCTTGGGCATCGTTCTGCTCGGCGTCTTTGCCTCCACGCTGTGGAATCCCAACGGCGCCGATGGTCTGTTACGCGGAAATCCGGCCTTCCTCGGCAAACAGTTCGTCGCCGCCCTGGTCTGCAGCGCTTGGGCATTTTCGTTCACCTACGCGATGTTGTGGCTGATCAATCACGTAACGCGAGTCAAGGTTGATGAAGCGCACGAGGAGAGCGGGCTCGACGTTGCTCTCCACGGCGAGGAGGCCTATCCGCTCGGGGTCTGAGATGACGGTGGCGTGCCGCGGATTTAATGCGTGTGGGTGAAGTTTCCGACCTGCGTTAGCGCGCGCAACCTCGCGATCGCCGCCCGCATGCCGATCGGCGCGCGAGGCCGGCCGACCGCGTCGAAATAGCGCTCCGGGTCGATATTCAACGTGCGCGTCTGCACCATGGCGATGGGGCAACTACGCAAGAACTCTTCCATGGCAGCGATCTCCGCATCGTCGTCGGTGACGCCCGGATGCGTGAGCAGGTTTAGGCTGACTCGGAGCCGTCGTTGGACCGCGAGGCGAATGGACTCCAACACGTCCGCCAGATCATATCCGTGCGGACGGTAGTACGCAGCGTACACCGCCGGCCGAAAAGAGTTCAGACTAATGCGAACCGCGTCCAAGCCGGCATCGATGCATCGCCGGAGCTCCGCCGGCCGGCTGCCGTTGGTGTTGAGATTGATCGTTCCATTGGAGCGCCGCCAGCGTATCTGCTCGATTGCGCGCGCGATGGCGATCGAGCGCAGCAAGGGCTCACCTTCGCATCCTTGCCCGAAGGAGACGATGCCGTCGTCGACGCGCTCGAGATGGTGGATAGCGACGCCGGTCAGATCGCCGGCCGTCATCTCTTGCGCAATGCGCGCTTGCGGCGATGGGACGCCGGCGTCGGGTTCGAGCTCGGAGATGCACCCGATGCAGCGAGCGTTGCACTTCGGCGATACCGGAAGCGCGGCTTCGCCGCGTTCGAGAAACACGTTCTGGGCGGTAAAGCACGCGTACTCCCGCGAGCAGAGCGCCAGTTGTCGCAACACGCCGCTCTCCGGTGCGCCGGCAAGCCGTCGCGCGATCGACTCTTCCAGCTCGCCCGCCGCGAACCGTCGCGGTTGCCAATCCTCGCCTTCATCGGTGCGCATGGCGGCGACGTAGAGCCGGTCGTCGATGCTGCACGCAAACGTATAGCCGAACAGCGGCAGCATCGGCGCGTCGCGTTCGCGCGCATAGGCGGGAAGCAGCAGCCGGGTATAACCGGCGGGCAGCGCGACCGCGAGGGCGGTGCGGCCGTCAATCGGACCGATCGTCGTGAGAGGCCGCCGTTGCGGGAGCATCATCTCGAGCGTGCCGTCGGGCGCCGGGATCAACTCGTCGGGGCGCGGCTCACGGACGATTCCCCCGTCGGCGAACGGCACGAGGCCTGAATCGTACGATATTCGTCCCGCGCGATCGCAGGATGCCAGCCCCACGCTAGATGGAAACTTCGGTATCGAAGACGCGAACGGCGGGCCCCACCAAGTGTACGGCGTCGCCGCCCTCCCACTCGACGACGAGCGTCCCTCCGGGAACGCGAACTTCGACGGGAAAAAGCACCCGCTGCGACTCGAACGCTGCGGCCGCGCAGGCGACGGCTCCGGTTCCACAGGCCATCGTCGCTCCAACTCCGCGTTCCCAATGGCGCGCGGCGAGCGTTGTAGTATCCAGGATCGTCGCCGCGTGGACGTTGGCGTTTTGCCCGATCTGCGCCGCCAGCGACGCGAGATCAATGTCGTCGACGGCGTCCACGAATGCGACGACGTGCGGATTGCCGACGTCAACGAAGAAGACTTCCCCGATGCCGGCAATGGTGCGGCGTTCCACGCGGGGCCGGGGCATCTCGACGCGAACCAAATACTCGGGCCCGCGTTGCACGATCTCCGTTCGTACGATTCCCGCCTCGGTTTCGAAGGAGATTTTCTCGCCTTCGTTCGCTTCGTCAAGCCAACGCGACGCGCAGCGGATGCCGTTGCCGCACATCTCCGCCTCGCTTCCGTCGGGATTGATCGTTCGCATGCGCGCGTCCGCGCGTTCGGAGCGCTCGAGTACGATCAGTCCGTCCGCCCCGACGCCGGCCCGGCGGTTGCACACCCAGCGCGCAAACTCAAAAGTGTCCATGATCCGTCGCTGACGCTGATCGAGAATCACGAAGTCGTTGCGCGCACCGTGCATCTTGGAAACCGAGACGCGCATCATTCGCGCTTCGTACGCCATCGAAGCTTTTCCCGTACGGCGCTCCGGATCAGTTCCGGCGCCGTCCACTCGGTCGCGGGCTCGCCTCGAAACCACGCGCGTTGTCGCCGAGCGTAGCGTCGTGTCGCTCGCTCCAGCGTCGCGCGTAACTCGCCGTGAGTGCTCCACCCGCGCAGGTATGCCAGTGCCTGCGGATATCCGACGGCGCTCGCGGCGATGGCGCGCTCCCCAACCCGCTCGGCCTCCTCGAGCAAGCCCTTCTCGATCATCGCAGCCACACGCTGACTAATTCTCCGGTCGATCGCGGGCCACGGCACGTCCAAGAAAAACAGCTTCCACGCGATCGCGGCGTTCTTCAGATTTCGAAGCGGAGCCTTACGCAGGCTGTGTGCGGAACGTGCCATTGCGACCTCGAGTGCGCGCAGTACTCGATACGCGTCCATTGGGTGGAGCTCCCGCCCCCGCCGCGGGTCGCGCAGCCGCAGCCAATCCGCGAGAAACTCCGGCGGATGCAGCGACGCTTCACGTGCGAGGCGCACCCGCAGCGCTTCGTCATACTGCGGCGCCGGCTCCACGCCGCCGGTCAACGCCCGAATATAGAAGCCGGTGCCGCCGACCACGATTGCACGTTTGCCGCGACGATGAATTGAAGAGATTGCCCGCACCGCGTCTTCGGCATATCGCCCGGCGGAATAGCGTTCGAATGGGTCGAGAAATCCGATCAAGTGATGCGGTACGGCGGCAAGCTGCCCCGGCGACGGCCCCGCCGTTCCGACCGGCATGTCCCGATAGATTTGTCGGGAATCTGCACCGACGATCTCCGCGTCGAACTCTTGCGCGAGCGCGATGGCGAGATCCGTCTTTCCGCTGGCCGTCGCTCCGCTGAGAATGAGAACCGTACGGTCAGACACGCTTGAACATCCGCCCGATCTC
Source organism: Vulcanimicrobiota bacterium (assembly GCA_019240755.1). Classification (GTDB taxonomy): domain Bacteria; phylum Vulcanimicrobiota; class Vulcanimicrobiia; order Vulcanimicrobiales; family Vulcanimicrobiaceae; genus Cybelea. The sequence continues at coordinate 5,362 of JAFAXS010000120.1, read as the reverse complement.
TTCCGACGCGATCGTGATCATCGTCGGCCGTCCGTGCGGACAGTGCATCGGGTTCTGACACCGCTGCAGACGCTCCAGCAACGCCGTCATCTCTTCGAACGCCAGCGGCTCACCGGCGCGCGTTACGGAGTGACAGGCCAGCGTTGCCCACACTCGTTCGCGAACCTCGCGTTGCTTCGGCTCTACGGTCAAATCGTCGAGCAGCTTCGCCAGATCGAAGGGCCGGGCGTTATAGCCGGCGGGCGTAGCGCTGATCCGATAGGTTCTCTCCCCAAACGAATCTATGTCGAGCCCCGCCGCCTGTAACGTATCCAATACGCGATCGAGCGCCACGCTGCGCGCTGCATCCAATTCGACCACCTGGGGAACGAGCAGCGCTTGACTCGCGACGGAGTCGCGGGCACGGCCGGCGATCGTTTCGTAGGCGATCCGCTCGTGCGCCGCGTGCTGATCGACGAGCAACAGCCCCTCGCCGTCGCTCGCGAGGATAAACGTCTTATCGATCTGCGCGAGCACGCGCGGTGCCGATTTCTCGGTTGCCGGCGCGAACGAGAGCGCCGACTGGGCGGCGCCGGTCTGCTGGGCAAAGCGCTCACGGGCGTCGGCATTCAGCGTTGTCGCGATAGCGCCGCGAGTCGCCTCGAACACCTGCGTTGCGTAACGTAGTCGCACGTCGCTTTTCGTCGGATGCACGTTCTGGTCAACGTGCTCGGGCGGCAGATCGAGGAAGAGGACGCCGTACGGGTGGCGCCCCAGCATCGCAAAGGTCGCGTATCCGGCCGTCCATGCGCCGGCGAGCAGCGCGCTGCGCAACAGCCGTCCGTTGACGAAGAGCAGCTGCATTCGGCGGTCGGGACGATCGTAACCCGGCGCGCTGACGTAACCCCGAACGCGTCCCTGAAGCGCACCGGCGGCCCCGTCGAGCGAGAGCAGCCGCTCCGCCGCATCCCGTCCGAAGACCATTGCCAGCCGCTCCAGCGCGCTATCGGTCGGCGGCATCGTCCAAACGTCCTTGCCGTCGTGGCGCAGCGCAAACGCAACTCGGGGATACCCGAGCGCGAAGGCCGACAGCCACGACGAGACTCTATTGAACTCGGCGCTGGAGGAGCGAAGATATTCGCGGCGCACGGGCAGACGCTCGAAGAGCTCGCGCACGCAAACCTTCGTGCCGGCCGGTGCCGCGACCGGTTGCACGGAACCGATCGATTCGCCCTGTGCCGTGATGCTCGCGCCGGTAGCCGCCTCGGCCGTCCGCGAAACGATCTCAGTCTCCGCCACCGCGGCGATCGAGGCCAACCCCTCTCCGCGAAAGCCGAGCGTGCCGATGGATTCCAACTGGGAGGCCGTCATCAGTTTGCTGGTCGCGTGGCGGCGCACCGCGAGCGGAAGGTCCTCGGGCGCCATCCCGGTTCCGTCATCGCTGACCTCGATCAGGGAGACGCCTCCGTCGCGCAGGTTCACGGTGATGCGCGCGGCATGCGCGTCGATTGAGTTCTCGACCAGCTCTTTGACGACCGATGCCGGCCGCTCGATGATTTCGCCGGCCGCGATTTGTCCGATCGTCAGCGCGTCGAGCTCGCGGATTGCCATCGTGACGCTATTTCCAGGCCAAGCGCGCGCGTCCCAGCCCGCCGCGGGGTTGACAATGAGCCATTAGCGGGTATTCTGATTAAGGATTCCTCGTTAGGTGAGGCGTCTGCACGAAGAACGCCGCTGCCCGGAAAGGTCGAGAGACCCCAACGGGTGACCAGATCCCGCCGAATCAAGGCGGAATCTAATGCGGCTGCCCACGGGCTACGTCGTGCAGTGCTAAAGCTCGACATTGAGGACGGAAGCGCGGGGCGCGCGAAGGTTCTCAAACTGTCGGTGCGGGGAGCAGCGGCAGTTTTTTGTTTGGGAAAGGGGGTGATTCTGCGCCATGGACGACGGTCCAAGTAGCCAATTCTCGTCGCGTCGATCTTCGTTGGCGCGACTCGTCTAGATCAAGGGAGTAGTGTCATGAAAGAAATTCTGGCTTTTTTCTTCACTCGCATTCAGGCGACGTTCGCGCGCCGCACTAACTACCACAACGACGCGCTGCGCGCCAATCAGTTCAACGACCCCGCGCCTGCCTTTAGCTACTGGCGCTCGCTCGTGAGCTGACCGGCATACCGTCGCAGAGATGAACTCGGCGTCCGTCGCGCGCACCGCCCGGCCCAACGTCTGGCGTTCGGTCATTATGTTTCTCTCCATCGTTGGACCGGGCATCATTACGGCAAACGCCGACAACGACGTCGGCGGCATCCTGACCTATTCGCAGGCGGGCGCGCAGTTCGGCTACTCCTTGCTCTGGGTGCTGATTCCAATTACGGTCGCACTCATCGTCGTTCAGGAGATGTGCGCGCGCATGGGGGCCGTCACCGGAAAGGGCCTCGCCGATCTGATCCGTGAGAGCTTCGGCGTCAAGGTAACGTTTTGGTGCCTCCTGCTGTTCGTGCTCGGCGACGTCGGTAACACCGCGACGGAGTTCGCGGGCGTCGCATCGTCGGCGCCCATTTTCGGTGGCTACCTAAATGTGGGGAACGCCGAAGCGCTCAAGATCGCGCTCGTCGCCGGCGCCGCCCTCTTCGTGTTTCTCACGGTCACGCGGGGCTCGGCGAAGGTGGTCGAAAGGATTTTCTTCTTCTTTTGCTTCGTCTACATCGCGTACGTCGTCAGCGCGTTCGCGGTGCGCCCCGACTGGCATGACGTCGTGCGCCAGAGCGTCGTCCCGCATTTCCAGGCGTCGAAGGCCTACATCCTGATGATCATCGCGATCATCGGGACGACGATCTCGCCCTGGATGCAGTTCTACATCCAGGCCGCAGTCGTCGACAAGGGGGTGCGCGCAGACGACTATGCGTACTCCCGGTTCGACGTCGTTGCCGGCGGCGTTTGGACCGACGTCATCGCGTATTTTATCATCGTTTCGTGCGCCGCCACCGTTTACGTCCACAACCTCCATGCCGCGCACCCGATCGTGGTCAAAGACGTCGGCGACGTCGCCGTCGCGCTGCAACCGCTGGCCGGCAAGTTCGCGGCGTTGCTCTTCGCGCTCGGGTTGCTCAATGCGGCCGTCTTTACCGCCTCGATTCTGCCGCTCTCGACTGCGTACTACGTCTGCGAGGCGTTCGGATTCGAACGCGGCATCCACCACACGTTTTTCGAGGCGCCGATCTTCTACGGATTCTATCTGACGCTGGTCGTCATCGGAGCCGGCGTGGTCGTCATCCCGGGTGCGCCGCTGCTGGCCATCATCTTCTATTCTCAAGTGCTCAACGGAATGCTACTGCCGATCGTGCTCGTGCTCATGCTGCTGCTGATCAACAACAAGCGTTTGATGGGCGGGTGGACCAACGGCCCTGCGTTCAACGTCATCGCGTGGGCGACGGTTGCCATCGTCGGCGCTCTGACGCTGGTGTCTACGGCCCAGATTATCTTTCCGGCGCTCGGCTCCTAATTCAGAAGTGAAAGTTGACGCTCGGGCGGCGGCCGTTTCAGCATCTTCTTTTTCAACGGCACGCGGGCCTCGACGTCGGCCTCACCGCTTAGCGCGTCGGCAATCTCCTGCGCGCGTTCGATGATGGCATCGGGTAGACCCGCCATTCGCGCGACCTCGATTCCAAACGAGCGCGACGAACTCCCGGGTTGAACCCGATGCGAGAAGACGGGCGCACCGCCTCGTGCGGTGTTCTCGACCGCCGTAATGTGGTAGTTTGCAACGAGAGTCCAATGTTCTGCTAAAGCGCACAGCTCGTGAAAGTGCGTTGCGAACAATACGAGCGGCGCCTGCTCCTCGAGCGAAAGCAGGAACTCGCAAATCGCTTGCGCGATCGCCAGTCCGTCGAGCGTCCCGGTCCCACGCCCGACCTCGTCGATCAGCAACAAGGAACGCGCGGTGCTGCGGCGCAGGATGTTCGCGGCCTCCGCCATCTCCATATAGAACGTCGACTGGCCGGAGGCCAAATCGTCGCCGGCGCCGATGCGCGTAAAGACGCGGTCGACGACTCCGAGTTCCATCCGTTTGGCGGGAACGAACGATCCGATCTGTGCCATGATGGTCAGCAGGCCGGCTTGACGCAGAAAGGTTGACTTGCCGCCCATGTTGGGTCCCGTCAGCAAGATAAAGCGATGTTGCGACTCGCGCAGGCTCAGGTCGTTGGGGACGAAGCCCGTCTGTAAGATGGCCTCCATGACGGGGTGGCGCCCGTCCTCCACCGCAATCGTGCTTTCGTCGACGAAGGTGGGACGAACGTACGCGCGCTCCGCCGCGCACTGTGCCAGCGCGGCGAGCACGTCGATGTGCGCGATGGCGTCCGCAGCGTCGTGGAGGCGCTCCACCTCGCCGGCCGCGCGGTCGACCAGCGCCGCAAACAACTCCGCCTCGAGTCGTTCCTGGCGCGCTTTGGCGTTGGAGATCGCGACCTCGAGCTCTTTGAGCTCGGCGGTGATGTACCGTTCGCCGCTGACCAGCGTCTGTTTGCGCACGTAGTGCTCCGGCACCGCCGCGGCATAGCTCTTCGCAACCTCGATGGCGTAGCCGAACGGGCTCGCGTACTTGATTTTGAGGCCCTTGATCCCGGTGAGCTCGCGCTCGCGCTCTTCGAGTTGCGACAGCCGCGTTCGCGTATCGCTACGCAGAGCGACGCATTCCGCCAGTTCGCTGTCGGTCTGCGGACGAATCGCGCCGCCGTCGCCGATCTGAGCCGGAGGATCCTCAACCAGCGTCCGCTGGAGATCCAGGAGGAGGCCGTCAAACTCCCCGATTCTTTCGAAAAAACACGCGACCTCAGGCAACGAAAGCTGCCGCAGCGCCGGCAATAGCTCGAGGGTTCGGCGCAGCGACGCCAGATCGCGCGGCGTCGTTCGACGGTAGCGAATCTTCTGCGCGATGCGCTCGAGATCGAACGTGCCCTTGAGAATCTCGCGGATTGCCTCGCGACGAGCGTGTTGCAACGCCAGCGCCTAGATGGCGTCGGCCCGTTGCGCGATCTCACCCGTATCAACGAGGGGGGCCCAAATCCAGCGCGCCAGCAGCCGCGATCCCATCGTCGTGACGCACCGATCGAGCGTCGCGAGCAGCGTCGCACGCGGATTTCTGCCCTGGGTGGACGTCAGCTCGAGGTGCTTTCGCGTCGCCGGATCGATGGCGACGTAGTGCTGTCGGCGGTACAGGCGAGGCGTCGCCGTCGGGCGCTCTCCGTTGCTGACTCCCGTTCGTTTGATAAAATCGCCGAGGGCGTCGACCGCCCGCGCAATCGCCAGCGACTCGTCGAGCGAGAAGCCGCCGAAGCTCGGACGTTGCCGGTCGTCGACGACGCGCAGCGTTGACGTCGTCACGCGC
>JAFAXS010000101.1 GCA_019240755.1 Vulcanimicrobiota bacterium | reverse complement strand
CTAGAGTATGCCGCGGCCAAACTTCTAGGAATCGGTGGTCTTATAGATGCGTACGCGGCGATTCGGCTCCATCCCCGTGCTGCGCGATTGCAGGCGATAGCGCTCGGCGAGCTGGTGCTGCATTCGGCGAATGTACGACGTCTGCGGGGCAAGCTCGATCGCCTGGCTCGTCAGCAGCACTTGGTAGATCGCTTCTTCTGCCTCGCGCAGGGCGAGCTCTTCGTTGTCCACGGAACCGAGATTGAACACGTCGCGCAGCGCGGCCTGAATCTGCGTGGTCGTGTTGGTCTTTATCGAATAGATCGGGACGTTGTCGGAAGCGATCTGTTTGAGCTTTGGCTGCTCTTTGCGTTCGAGCGTCTTGAGAGTCAGCACGACGTCGGCGTCATCCCACTTGCGCGCGATCGCCGCATGCACGTGAAGGTTCGCGATAGCGCGCTCGATCTTGTTGCGCGAAACGCCGTACGGGAAGATCGACAAGGGACGGTCGCGATCGTCGGGCTCCCGATCGCCATCGTACGCTTCGGCGAGCCGCGGCACCGACTCGGTGTCGGCCTCTTGCACGACGCGGACCGCGCCGCCGGCCTCGCGCTGACGAATCTCCGGCTGGGGCTGGTAGCCGCGCAGCAGCGCGTCGATCACGTCGGCGACGTTCTTATGTATCGCGAGCCGATCGCGATCGTGGATCTCGATCACGACGTCGAACGTGGGCGGCGCCTTGCGTTCCAGCACCGTCTTGCGCGTGCCGCGACGGCGCGCTTCTTCGTCAGAGAGCGTCACGGCGCTGACTCCGCCGACGAGATCCGAGAGTGTCGGATTCATCAGGAGGTTCTCCAGCGTCTGGCCGTGCGCCGTGCCGATCAACGTCACGCCCCGTTCCGCGATGGTTCGCGCGGCGCCGGCCTCCGCTTCGGTCCCGATCTCATCTATAACGATGACTTCCGGCATGTGGTTCTCGACCGCCTCGATCATCACGGCGTGCTGCAACGCGGGATCGGCGACCTGCATGCGCCGCGCCAACCCGATGCCGGGGTGCGGAATGTCGCTGTCGCCGGCGATCTCGTTGGAGGTATCCACGATCACCACGCGCTTTCGCTCCTCCGAGAGCACGCGGGCGCACTCCCGCAGCATCGTCGTCTTTCCGATCCCCGGCCTGCCCAACAGGCACATGGACTTTCCGCTCCGCAGCACGTCCATCAAGATGTCGATGGTGCCGTAGATGGCGCGCCCGACTCGACAGGTGAGGCCGACGATCTTGCCGGTGCGATTGCGGATCGCGCTGATGCGATGCAACGTCTGCTCGATTCCGGCCCGGTTGTCGGCGCCGAACGGCGAGATGCGCGAGCAGACGTGCGCGATGTCTTCGTGCGTCACCGCGGCGTCGCTGAGATACTTGAAGTCGTGTTCGAACCGCGCCTCGGGCGGACGCCCGAGGTCGAGCACTACCTCGATGATCTCTTCGATGTTCGTGAGCCGGACGAGCGCCTGCCGAACCGGCAGTGGAAAAATGTCGAGCAGCTGTGAGAGTTCCCAACTTGGGGAGATCTGATGAACTCTAACCGCCAATACTCATCCTCGTTTCCGCGCCTTTCCCCAAGGCCCTTGGCGTTGATTGCACCCGATTGCAGCTCATTCCTTTACGACGCGGATCACGCGAAGCTCGTCATCGTACGGTCCCTGAATGCGCACACCCGCCTTCAGTTCCAAGCGCAAGTACTCAATGATCTCGGCCGTGATCTCTTCGCCCGGCGCGATCACCGGGATGCCCGGCGGATACGGCGTGATCGTTTCGGCGCAGATCCGTCCGAGCGAATCGCGAAACTTCACGAACTCTGCGGCCGCGAGAAACGCCTCGCGCGGCAGCATGCGCAGCGGCGGCGTTGATGGGATTTGAAAGTTGCCGCGACGCAACCGCTGCCGCAAGATACCAGATGGCGCGAAGAGGTCCACGGAGCGTTCTCCCTGCCCGAGCTCTTCGAAGGCCGCGACGAAGCGGTCTGCGGCCTCCGGCGTCGTGCCGATCGTAAACAGCGCGACGATGTTGAAGAGATCGGCCAGCTCCACCTGAATGTTGTAGCGGCGCCGGAGAATCTCCGATACCTCGTAGCCGGTGTAGCCGTGTTCTTTCACCGTCACGGTGATCTTCGTAGGATCGAGCGCAAAAATTCCGTTGCGGCCCAGCAGCTCGTCGCCGAAACAGTACAATCCTGGAATCGAGTTGAGGCGTTGCCGCGTCCGTCGTGCTAGCTCGAGGGTGCGCGAGAGCAGCGCGGCGCCTTCGGTGGCCATCTGCCTACGCGCGACATCCAGCGACGCGACCATCGGCAAGTTGGGCGACGTCGAGAGAAACATCTTCACGACGGCCTTGAGGCGGTCGAGCGCCACCCGCGAGCCCTTGTGATGCAGCATCGCGCACTGCGAGAAGGCGGAGAGCATCTTGTGCGTCGAGTTTATGCAAAGATCCGCGCCGGCGGACGTCGCCGAGAGCGGAAGGGCCGGATGAAAATGAAAGTGCGGCCCCCAGGCCTCGTCCACCAGCAAGATCTTGCCGGCGGCGTGGACGATGCGTTCGATCTCGGCCAGATCGGCGGCGACCCCGTAGTACGTGGGCGAGACGACGTAGACGGCGACGACGTCGGGATGTTCTCGCAGCGTCGCCGCCACCGTGGCCGGCGTGACGCTGTGGTCCATCCGCAGCTCGCCGTCCACCGCAGGCTGCATGTACACCGGGGCCGCGCCACTCATCACGAGGCCGCCGAGCATGGACTTGTGCGAGTTGCGCGGCACCGCGATTTTGTCGCCAGGATTGGCAGCGGCCATCATCATGCACTGGTTGCCGCTGGTCGAGCCGTTGATCAGAAAGAACGTGGTGTCGGCGCCCCACGCGTCGGCGGCCAGCTCTTGCGCCTCCTTGATCGCTTCGGTGGGCTGGAGCAAATCGTCGATGCCGGGCATCGGCGTGAGGTCGATGGCGCAGATATTATCGCCGACGAACTCCCGAAATGCCAAATCCATTCCGCCGCCCTGGATGTGCCCCGGCGTATGAAACGGCAGCACGCCGGCGTCGACGTAGTCGAGCAGCGCCTGAAAATACGGCGTCTTAGTTTGATCCAACGTTCGAGCGACTACACGTATTCGACGACGAGCACCGCCCCAACGATCGCCACCGCGTCTTCGAGCAGCGCCGCCGGTACCCGACCGACCAATGCGGCCGCGCGGAGCCGAACGAAGAGTCCGCCGTACGCGCCGATTACTGCTCCAAGCGCCCCCGCTAGGACACCCAACAACAGCGACGCGTGGCTCGTCAGGGCAATCGCTCCGCCGCAGAATCCGCCGCTGACTAACCGCGCGAGAAGCGCCGTCAGGTCGGTGCGAGCGGGCGCCTTTGGACTCAAGTCACCGGCGTACTCCAACACGGCGAGAACGCCCAGCAGATACGCGACGGGCGAGCGATGTCGCATCAGCCATAGCACCGCCGGCGCCGTGACCGCGCGCAGGCCCGCAACGAATCCCAAGAGCAATGCGACGAGCAACGCGGGCATTCACCCCGGCTTCGATGGCTAGTGCAACACTGCCTCGCGGCCTTGCGAGCAACGCCTCCCGCTTAGTGAAGGATGACCTTGCCGATTTGGCTTTGATTCGTGTAGCCAGACACTAGCGAATGGTAAAGAGACTCTGAACCGCTTAGCGCACTTCGTGCATCGTCGGATGAATCGCCGGCCGATAGCCGGCGCGAAGTACAACAGTTAGAGTACGGGGCGTGAGCACTTCGAGCTCGGCATGGCGCGGGCGCGACCGTCGAGCGATGTAGCCGCTGTCCGACCACGCAAACAGCGCGTCATCCCAAACGAGGTGGGCTTTGCCGTCCAAGGCGACGTACGCGCCGTCGGCCAAGCCGGCGACGTCGTCGAAGTACGTTCGCTTCTTCTTGCCGGCGAGGCGGTCGGCGTGGATCTTTGCGTCCATCGCGTCGGCGTTCGACGGCTCGCCGTGACCGCCCCACAAGGCGCGAAATCGATTGTAGTCATCGCGCCGGCATTCGGCGCAGGGCCGGTGTCCCGCGGCAAACGCCGCCGCCTCATCCAGAAAGAAGAGCTCCGTGTAACGGTGCGGCTGCATCACCTCGCGATGCCGCCCCCTGAACTCGAGCACGCACGCGATCCAGCGCCGAACCTGCCACTCGCGTACGATGCGGCGGCGATCGTCGTGCAAGATCCCGCGATTGCCCATCATCGAGCCGCCTCCGGGCAACGCAACGATCTCGCCGAATGGCGTCACCCGATTTTGCAGCGGCATTTTCCCCGCGATTAGGGCTGAATTCGTCTAGACGCCGGAGACCAGGTCCAGCGTCGCCCGGGTCGCGGCCGAATTAATCTGTTCCCAGGAGCCGCCGCTCGCCGGCGAAGGGAGCTTTTGCAGCGCCGCGATTTCGGAACGGAGGCCTTGACTCATTCCGCTCCATCCCGGAAGCTGCGCCAGGGCGCCTCGAAAAGTCGCGTCCGATTGGGTGTCCTTAAGAACGGCTGCGTTGTAGGCAACTTGTGCCAATACCTGACCAAGCAGCAGCGCCATTCTCGTGGCGGCAGGCCACTTACCGTTGATCGTTTTCTCAGCCAATGGTTCGCGCCACGCTTTATCGAGTTGCTCAGGATCAAAAGGGATGTCGGACTGAAGCGCGGCGATGAGCGGCGCAACACTCAAGCCATCGGAAAACTGCCTGTGCCGGCTTTCAAGTGCTCGCAGGACTAACGAGGCAAAGGCGCGGCTCTCGGGACGCGAAACAGCCAGCAGACTGTCAACTAGTTCTTGCAACGTCGCAAGGTAGACCCCGAGCCGAGCGTCGCTCGCGATGCCGCTTCCCAGAGTCGGAGCGGGATACGGCAAGACTGGAACGGCGGCGTCGACGGCCTGCTGCAGGGGCTGAGCCCGACCGAACGGCGTGCCGTTCGCTAGAATCAAATCTTTATACTGTTGCGGGGCAGCATCCTGATGTTTTGCCAGCTCGCCCACATAATGCGCGAGGTAATCGTCCGCGCCTTCGCTTCTCGGTTGACTGATCGCGATTGAGACTACGCCCATCGTGTACCACCAGGAGAAGAGCGGCGCTTCGGTCCAAGCTTTATCAGGAATGTAGCTACCGTTCCAGGTCGATGGCTTTAGCGACACGTCGCCACTATCAAGCCACCGCCTATACGCCGCATCCGTCGGATCGGTGCCGCGCCATTGCTGTACCGTACGTAGGTCCGATTTACAACGATCGCGCTCCAGAACGATGCCGCACGTACCTGGCAAGACGGTATCCTGGAAGAGGCGCGCGTAAGACTGTCCGACGCCGTAACCGCCCAGAGCGTCGACGTCGGGTTGTGCGGCACGCAAAGGCGCTGCTAATCCCGATTGGACCACTACGGCCGCGATGGCAATGAGTTTGCGCAGCCTACGCCTCAATGCGTTCTTCGATTGAGACGTTGTAGAGGAAGAGGAACTTGCCCCACTCGTCGGGCAGCGTGTTGCGCTTAATCTGAATCCACGGAATGTATTTCGGCTGCCGCGGCTTGCGCTTCAGCGACATGTTGGCCTCTTGAGGCATGCGGTTGTTCTTGCGGTTGTTGCAGCGCATGCACGCGCAGACCAAGTTCTCCCACGTGGAGTCGCCGCCGCGGCTTCGGGGAATAACGTGATCCACCGTCATCAACCGTTCGCCGCGCGTGCCGCAATACTGACATGTGTGATTGTCGCGGATTAAGATGTTCTTCTTCGTCAGCGCCACTTTCTGCATCGGACGCCTGATGTAGTACAGCATGCGAATGATGGACGGCATGCGCATCTCGTACGTCGGCGAGGCGAGAATGCGGTCGCGGCCGTGCAGCATCTCGGCCTTGCCGGCAAAGATCAGCTTGACGGCGCGTTGAAAACTCGTGACGTTGAGCGCCTCGTACGTGAAGTTTAAGACCAAAACTTCGCTCATGCTTTACGGAGTAGGTGCCGAGGCGCATCGTGCCGAGGTATTTAAACGAGGCACCTAGATGCCTCGCTTCCGAACGAACGTCAATCGCGTTTCGGTTAGCATCTGCGTGATTGCTAACCGCTCCTCGGGTTTCAATCGTTCTTTCACTCGCTCGAACGCCGCGCTCGCGACGTCGATCGCCACTTCCGCCGACGCGTGATCGGCTTGACGGCCCTGTTCCTCGGTGAGATACGCATGAGCCGCCAAGGCAAGCGTCGCGATCACCTCGCTGAGCAGCGGTTCAACGGGTGGGATTTGTCCTTGAAAGCCGGCGCCTTCGAGCTCCGGAGAATCGGCCCGAGTAGACATCCTGCGGCGAAGTTACGCCGCGGTGGAACTCTTCCCTTTGACTCGCTCCGCGAACTGCTCGACCATCGCCAAGAAGTAACGATGCACGCGCCGATCGGAGGTCAGTTCCGGATGGAACGAAGTTGCCAGCACGTTGCGCTCGCGTACCATCACGCCGTGGCCGTCCCGCTTCGCCAATAGCTCGACGTTGGGCCCGCACCGCTCTATCCACGGCGCGCGAATGAAGACCGCCGGAAACGGCGGAGCGCCGACCGCCGCGATCGGCAGCGCCACCTCGGCGGATTCGTTCTGCCGTCCAAAGGCATTGCGGCGCACGGTGATGTCGATCAAGCCGAGCGTCGGCTGATTCAGGTCGGCGACGTCGCGTGCGGCGACGATCATTCCCATGCAGGTGCCCCAGAGCGGCATGCCCGCAGCGACACGATGCACGATCGGCTCTTTGAGCCCGAATCGTTCGAGCAGCTTCATCACGGCGGTAGATTCGCCGCCGGGAATGACCAGCGCGCCCGCGCGTTCGAGGTCGGCCGGCGTCTTTACCGCAAACGCGGCGGCACCGGCACGCTCGAGAGCAGCAATATGTTCGTCAACGTCGCCCTGAAGGGCGAGCACACCGACGTTCGTTGTCATCCTGTCCCTCGACTCCGCTCGGGATGACAAGGGAGCTTAATTCCCTCGGGGGGCGAGCAACTCGCGTTCGCTGAGGCTGCGCACGTCCAAGCCGGGCATCGCCTCCGAGCCCCCGAGCGAACGGCACGCCTGCAGTACGACGCTTGGATCGGAATAATGCGTCGTCGCGTCCACGATCGCGCGTGCAAAGCGCTTGGGGTCTTTGGACTTGAAGATGCCGCTGCCGACAAAGATGCCTTCCGCGCCGAGCTGCATCATCAGCGCCGCATCCGCAGGCGTGGCCACGCCGCCGGCGCAGAAGAGCACGACCGGCAAGCGTCCGTTCTCAGCGACCTCAGCGACGATCTCGTACGGCGCGCCCAGATCGCGTGCGCGCGCAACGAGCTCTTCTTTGGGAGCGACGCTCAACTCGCGGATTCCGTCGCCGATCGCGCGCATGTGACGCACCGCCTCGACGATGTTCCCGCTTCCCGCCTCGCCCTTGCTGCGAATCATAGCGGCTCCTTCGGCGATTCGGCGCAGCGCCTCGCCGAGATCCCGCGCGCCGCATACGAACGGCGTGGTGAAGGAATGTTTGTCGATGTGATACTTGTCGTCGGCCGGGGTGAGCACTTCGGATTCGTCAATGTAATCCACGCCCAACTGCTGCAAAACGGCGGCCTCAGCGAAGTGGCCGATGCGCACCTTCGCCATCACGGGGATCGTGACGGCGTCCATGATGCTGCGAATCAGCTCGATCGCGCTCATGCGAGCGACGCCGCCGGCGGCGCGAATGTCGGCCGGAATCCGCTCGAGCGCCATGACGGCGACCGCCCCGGCCTCTTGCGCGATCGCGGCGTGCTCGGGCGTCACCACGTCCATGATGACGCCGCCTTTCAACATCTGAGCAAGCCCGCGCTTAACGGTTATCGTTCCTGTGCTTTCCATAGCTTTATCTTATCAGCCCGACCCGCTCCGGACCTGGAAAGGTTACGGTCGGGGCGACTCCACGACGGCGGGTGGCGTCTGCGACGCAGTCGCTGACGGAGATGGCATCTGCGGACCTTCCGGACCGGCCGACGGCGCAAAGGTCGGCAACGGTTTCTGACGCCAGATCGGCACGTTCGGTATCGGCGTCGCCGTCGGTTTCGGCGTCGCAGGCCTGGGCGTCGGGGTGGGCGCGAGCGTCGGCAGCGGTTGCGGCGGAACGCGCGGATCGGGGAAGCGCGGATCGCCCGCGGCCGAGAGCGCCTGCGAGCGCTTCCAATCCGGGCCGTACGGACGTGCCGAGGCATCCGGCGATGGGCTCACCGAGATCGGCCCCACCGACTCCAGAGATTGCTGCGTCGCCTGCCCGATCACGCGATCGCCCAGCCGTTCGCCGATGGCGACGGCGGCGAGCAAGACGAGCGCACCGATCGCAAGCACCAGCGTGGGAAACCGCAG
>JAFAXS010000027.1 GCA_019240755.1 Vulcanimicrobiota bacterium | reverse complement strand
AAGAGCGAGTGCGGCGCGACGCTCAAGTAGACGTAGCAATCGCCGGACGGACCGCCGCGAATGCCGGCTTCGCCCTTTCCGGCGACGCGGATTCGCGAGCCGTCGTCGGCGCCGGCCGGTATCGCGATCGTCAGGCGCGTCTCCGTTTCACGCCGGCCGCGGCCGTCGCAGCTCGGACACGGCGTTTGGATGACGTGGCCCTCGCCGCGACAACGCTGACACGGCGCCTGGGTCACCATTTGGCCAAGCGCCGTCTGGCGCACGCTCTGCGTCATGCCCGTGCCGCGACAGCGCTCGCACGGCACGATCATCGTGCCCGGCGCCGCACCGCTGCCCTTGCACTGCTCGCACTGCGCCAAGCGATCGAAGACGATCTCGCGCGTGGTTCCGGCGAACGCTTCTTCCAGCGAGATCTCGACGTCGTAGCGTAAATCGGAGCCGCGCTCGGGCCCCATGCGGCGCGCCGACTGACCGCGCATCGTTCCGAAGAACATGTCGAAGATGTCGCCGAAGCCGTTGCCGAATCCGAAGTCGCCCGGTTGCGACGCGCCGTTGCCTACGACGCCGAAGCGATCGTACTGCTCGCGTTTGCGCGGGTCGGAGAGCACCTCGTACGCTTCGTTGATTTCCTTGAAGCGATGTTCCGCGACCGACTTGTCGTCGGCGACGTCGGGATGGTGCTCGCGCGCGAGCGTGCGATAGGCTCGCTTAATCTCGTCCCCGGAGGCGTCGCGCCGGACGCCGAGGACGTCGTAGTAGTCCTTCGTCGGCATGCTACGTAGCGTTTAAGTCTTCAACGTCGGAGAGCCGTTGGCTCAAACTGTCCGCCGTGCCCGACGCCAGCGCCAACAACCGCGCGTACGGCATGCGCCGCGGGCCGAGGATCGAGAGCATTCCCAAGGCCTGCGAGCCGAAACGGTAGGGCACGGTGACGACCGAGAGATCGGCCAGTTCTTCGCTGCCGAGCTCGTGTCCGATCTTGACGCTCGCGACGCCGGAGTTCACGGCGTCGGCGACGAGCTGGTAGAGCGTTTTCTGCTCTTCGACGATGCGCAGAATCGAGCGCAGCTTGCGAAGGTCTTGAAACTCCGGTTGATCCAGCAAGTTCTGCGCGCCGGACGCCGCGATTGTGGGCTGCTCGTGCGAACGCGCCGAGCGGAACGCGGCGACGACGGCGTTCCGGAGATCGTCGGCGACGCCGGCCTCGCGCGCCGCCTGTGCAACTTCCGGCTCCGGGATTTCGCCGAGCAGCCGGTTCGCGAAGCGCGCGTTGAGCACGTTGGAAAAGCGCGTGAGGTCGTCGGCGTTCAGCTCCGCGCCGAGCTCGAAGAGGCTCTGCGCCGCGACGCCGAGCGACGTGACGACGACGGCGACGCCCGTGTGCGGCGTGAGCCAGATCAACTGGACGTGCTTGAAGCGGGCCGCTTCCTGCTGCGGCATCGTCGCGAACGCGAGGTTGTTCGATAACCGTCCGAGCAGCCGCGTGGTGCTATCGATGATCGCGTCGAGCTCGCGCGTGGCGTCGGAGAGCTCGTCGTGAATGCGCCGGCGCTCGGTGACGCTCAACTCCTCGGGCTGCATCAGGCGATCCACGTACGTGCGGTAGCCGACGTCGGACGGAATTCGTCCGGCCGACGTGTGCGGCTGGACGAGGTACCCTTCGGCCTCCAATTCCGCCATCTCGTTGCGGACCGTCGCCGAGCTGATGCCGAGGTTGTATTTCTGCGTGAGCGACTGCGAGCCGACGGGCTCCGCCGTGGCGATATACTCGTAGACTACCGTCGCTAAGATGTAGGCCTTCCGCTTGTCCAGGCCGCCGCCGTCAATCACAGCCCCTACTGTAGCACTCTCCGGCGTCGAGTGCTAGCCGGAGGTGGCCGCGGGCGCGGCTTGCGCGCGCTCGATGGCCTGGTCTAGTTCGGGCATGCTCAGGCCGCCGACCGACACGTAGCTGACGCTTCCATTGGGAGTCAGCACGAGCGTATCGGCACCTTGGCGATCGAGTAGAGCCGGAAGATCGCGTCGACGGAATCCTCGACCAGCGGCAAGCCGATCTTGCGGGCGTGGAAGTAGCCCGACGCCACGCCGGGATCTTCGTCTGAGATCATCACGACCGCGACGCGGTCGCCGAACTGCTGTTGCGCGCGCACGAAGTCGTCCATCTCCTCGGTGCACACGTGACACCACGTGGCCCAGAAGTCGATCACGACGACCTTGCCGCGCAGGTCGCGCAGGTAGCGAGTGCCGCGCGGCGCGGGGATCGCGAAGTTCGGCGGCGGCGCGCCGTAGTGAATCGTTGCGAGTCCGGTTGGCGGCGCGGCCAGCGCCGCGAGCGCCGCTGTAATCAGTGCCGATAGCATGTTTCGACCGCGGCAATCGTTCGGCAGGCATGGCGCCGCGGCCTAGGTAACGCCGCAACGATGAGCACTCCCACGATCGAGGCGTTCTTCGAAGAGACGCGGCGCTTTCCACCGCCCGCCGAGTTCGCCGCGCAAGCCAACGCGCCGGCCGACATCTACGCGCGCGCGGAGCGCGACTACGCCGAGTTCTGGGCGTCGTGGGCGCGACAACTCGAGTGGATGACGCCCTTCACGCGCACGCTCGAATGGAACGAGCCGTACGCTCGATGGTTCGGCGACGGCGCGCTCAACGTGTCGGTGAACTGTCTCGATCGGCACGTCCGCGCGGGGCGCGGCGAGCGGGTTGCCTTCTACTATGAGGGCGAGCCCGGCGACCGGCGGCAGATCACGTATCGCGAGCTGCTCGACGACGTTTGCCGGTTTGGCAATGCTTTGCGCAAGCTCGGGGTCCGGCGCGGCGATCGCGTCGCGATCTACATGCCGATGATCCCGGAGCTGCCCGTCGCGATGCTGGCGTGCGCGCGCATCGGCGCCGCGCATTCCGTGATCTTCGGCGGATTC
>JAFAXS010000135.1 GCA_019240755.1 Vulcanimicrobiota bacterium | reverse complement strand
CGATACAACGTGCCGGTAGACCAAGTACCCGAGAGCTTCCAATCGAAATCCCGTTTCCTGAAGCACCCGAACGACGTCGGGTGAATAGGCTTCGACATCCTCGGCCTTCTGCGACAGCTCGGCGAAGAACGAATGGAACGCACTTGCAAACCGGCAAAGATCAGCGCTCCGACCAGCGCCAATGTCGAGAGCGCGTTCAAAAGCGTCGCGAGTTCCATGCGAGACCTTTTGCCGACATTCTCTAGAAAACCTGACGCCAGGCGTCATGCCGGCCGCAGCCGTGGCTTAAGGCCGGCGCGCTCGTTATCGCGGCCCCGGCCAGCGTCGCCGCGTCTAACGGCGACAGGCACTCGTGATGGCGGAGGTGTATCATCGTAGCATGCGCGGCAGTTTCAGGTTTTCGTAGAGCACGATCCGAGCGAGAACGCCTGGGTGACGTACGTTCCTGCGCTGGACCACCTCTCTACGTTTGGATCCACACGGGAGGAGGGGCTCCAGAATACTCGCGAGGCAATCCGAGGCTACCTTGAAGCTGCCGACAAGGAAGGCATTAAGCTTAGCGTCGACACCACCGCCGCAGAACTCGTTCAGATCGCGGTCTAACCCTGGCCAAAGCGCCACGAGTCACCGGTAAAGCACTCTGCGGCCGGCACTAGGGGAGAGATGCTCTTAGGTATCATCTTCGTCGTTACCGGAGCGATGACGCCGGCGCAAATATATCATCACGCGCGCATTCCCGTCTTGATTCCGTCGGTGATGCCCGCGTGGGGCGTGAGCCGCGTGTACGAAAGCGTCGATCTCGCCAAGCGCGGGAAGTACCGCATCTCTTTTGGCTTAGCGCCAAACTGCAACGGCGCAACCGCCTGTGACGGCGGCAGCGTCACCGGCGGCATACTAGACGACATGGCCGATCTTTTACGGGACCCCGGCCGTCAGAGCGTCCGTCTGCGCGATGGCTCGCCTGCAACGTTTGTGGAGGCCCGCTGCGGCGCGTCGTGCGGCGAATCGGAGCTCGGCTTTTGGCGCAATCACGTCTGGTATATGCTCTATCTCCACGCCGCCGGAAAAGCAGACATGCTTCGCACGGCAAACTCGATGCTTCCCCAGTGAAGGCGCGCGCCGGACCTTCTTAGAATCCGCCCGGGAACTGCTTGTTGGCGAGATGCGAAAAGCGCGCTTGCGTTCCGTTTTGGGCGCGCTGCTGCTGGATCTGAGTCTTCTGATCGGTCAACGAGGCCGTGAGTTTGCCTAAACCCGCATTGAGCTCGGCGTTTTGGGCCTGCCATTGCGGCTTTGGCTGAAAGACGACGCCGGGATAGATCGTCTGGAGGTTGGGCACGTCATGATTGTCGTCTTGAACCTTTCGAATGATTCGCACGAGCGAGTCGATATCGCCAAAGGCGTAACCATTGATGTCGGGGCCAACCAGTTGGAAAAATGCGTCCTGCGCGTGGTAGAGCTCGAATGCTCGATCGCCGATGCTTCCCAGTTTTTCTTTGTTGACGAGAAGCCCGTACAGCCGGCCCCGATATTGGGCCGTGTAGAACCAATAGGTCGCCTCCCGGCGATACCCCAGATCGTAGAGTCGGATCGCGCCAACGTAGAGCTCGAGAAAGTTGAGGTCATTCCATTGCTTTTTCATCCGAACGATTGTGGCGACGAACTCGCCGGGGGTCTTTGAGGCCAAACCCGCGCTGTATTTCCCGACCTTGATCGTCGGGCCGGCCGAATTGTAGTACGGAGTTACGTACGCGCTGATCTGTCCCGGATCGTCAGCCGACACCGGCCCCGCCGGCAAAAGCGCACAGATAACAACTAACGTTGCAGGCAGGAGCATGCCCCGCCCTCTTACGCCGTGCGCATTAAAGCATTGTGCGTGCATCGATTGAAATGATGGCCGTCAAAAGCGGAAATCTTCGGGCCGTACGCCATATTCCTGCATAAGCGCAAGGCGCAGTAGCAACGAAGGCCCCGCCAAAGGGCTTTCTTGCCGAACAGGGGAACGCCACCGTAGTCCTTCCTCATATAAAGGAGCGGTGAAGATGCGCATTCTTCAATCTCTCGTGGCTTTTGGGCTGGTGGCGCTGGTCGCGGGCTGCGGTGGGGGAAGCCAGGGCGTTGCGCCGCCGCTCGGCAGCAGCCCGGATGCGGCGGGCCCCGCGGGAACCCTCAAATTCACGATCACTGTTCCGAAGAAAGTGAATCCCAAGACGAAAAGCTATGTCTCGCCGGGCAGTAAGGGCCTGGTGATAAACTTCGTTTTAGGGTCGAAAAAGAGCACGCAAACCTTCACGCTCGAGAAAGGGGCAAAGGGCTGTTCATCGCAGGCCGGCGGTCTCGTCTGCACGATCTCGATTTCGCTCGCCCCCGGGCACTATGCGTCCACCATGATGGTGTACGATCAGCCCACGAGCAGTGGCTTCTTACTTTCCGCGCAGCTATCGGGATTGACGTACATAATCAACGCCGGAAAGACGACGACAATCCGGCCCACGCTGGAAGGCAATATCGCATCTCTGAAGTTCGAAGTTTCCGCACGGATGCATCGGTTCGTCCGGCAACACGGCCTTTGAGGTCCAGGCTTCCGATTTCGACGGATATAAAATCGCCGGCACGTATCTGCAACAGATCGCGTTGAGCGACAGCGATACGAGCGGGAATACGACGCTCGCGGTGAGTGGGCCCGACAACCCGCCCCCCAATGAGCTGCTCAGCTCCTTTGACACGCCCAGCGTCGCGTGGAACGGACAGCCCCTCACGGGTGGAAGCGCGACGATCACCGCCACGGCGGGCACGTCAATGTACCAAACGGCCAGTGCTACTCTCTGGGCCGGTCCGGGAGACGTAATCTTCAACTATAATGGCGGGCGGAGCAACCACGGTCGCCCCCAGTATCAAACCGTTTCGCCGTGCGCAAATTCCAGCGTTACCGCGTGGCTCTGGGGAGCGGCCGGCGGGCACGCACTGGGCAGCGGCGCGAGCTACGGCGGATTGGTCGTTGCCACGATCCCAGTAACGACCGGCCAACGACTTGAAATCGTCGTCGGCGGCGTAGGGGGAAGTACCGGCAATTACTCCCAGCAGACGGGCGGCGTGGGCGGCTACAATGGTGGAGGAATCGGAAGCGGTTGCCTTCCGAACAGCTCATGTTCTGGTGTGGGCGGCGGTGGTGGTGGCGGCACCGACGTGCGGCAAGGGGGCAGCGGACTACAGTCACGCGTGATCGTCGCAGGTGGAGGTGGTGGCGGCGCCTACTACGGCGGCGGGGGCGGCGGCGGCGGCTTAAGCGGCGCGGCCGGAAACACCCAGGGAAACTATTGTGTATTAAGTCAGCCACTCACTGCAGGCGGCGGCGGTACGCAGAGCTCTGGCGGCGCGGGACCGGGATCGTCAAGCGGCTCGTTCGGCGTTGGGGCGCTCGCAGGACCCTACTGCTGGATTACAACGTCTGGGGATCACACATTCAGCTGGGGTTCCGGCGGCGGCGGCGGTGGCTGGTATGGCGGGGGCGGCGGCAACTACGGTGGCCCCGGTGGCGGCGGCTCGGGATATGCCGAACCGTCCGCGACGAACGTATTCATGCAAACGAGCTTCAACAGTGGTCAAGGCATTGCGGAGATCTGCTGGCCGCTATCGAGCGACTGCAAAGTGACTCTTCACAAGTTACACGGCATGATCCGGAAACCGCGCCGGCACTAACGCGCAGTAGAGCGCGCTCGACCCGTCAGCGCACGGTAGGCCAGTACTCGATCCCGTACCGTTTGAACTCGCTCCAGCGTGCCGCAAGCGATGGGCGCAAGTTGCGGCAGACGACGATTGGCCGATTTCGTTCGTACGGCATGGCGTACGGCGAGGTTCCGTATCGCGCGGCGAGCCTGACCGAACCGCAAAGTGACGCCAACGCAGACGGTTCGAAGCCCACGGCGATCACGATGGAGCCATCGTAACCGCGCGGGCCCCACAGATAGTACTGGTTGTTGCCGCTGAGCGCTGGCGGCAAGTTTTTCCCGTAGATGTCGATTGCCGCGGCCTCGCCGTAGTTCGACGCCAAAATAGCCGCCTTCGGTTGGTCCGCGGGCGGCAGCGTCGCGTACACATCGGCGGTGCGCTGGGCAATTTCTTCCCATCCGAATTCCAGCGAGAAGATGCATCCAAGCGGTGCTCCCACACACGCCTTTTCCATTGGCGGCGGACGAAAACTCATGTGAGCGTACATCTCGGCAAGTCGCTGCGGCGGATCCAACGGCAGTACAAACGGCAGCGCGAGCGCTCCATTTGCCGCTGCGAGTACGGCCCAAAGCGCGACGAACCAACGCCAAAGAAACGTACACGCGGCGGCGCCGACCGCGAACATCGTCGGATAGGCACCGGCCAGATAATAGTCCTTGCCGTGCGTGGCGACCACCAGCACGGCAGTCACCACAAAGGCGACGGAGAGAAATCGCGCCGGCGCCATTCGTTTCGAGGCGAAGGGCGCTACGATCCCGGTGAGCCACAGCGGCGCGAGCACCACGTTCATCAAGAAGATCTGATCCAGCGTGAAGCGCAGCGGATTGCCCGTTAAATTGCCGGCGTTATCGTTGCGTACCACTTCGACGAACGGAAGCCCATGTGCGAGTTGCCAGAGGGCGTTCGGAAGCACGAGCAGCACCGCGATCGCGGTGCCGATCCAAAAATCGCGCGCGCGCCAGACCGAGCGATTTGCGAATAGCGCGAGGCCCAGCGCAATTCCCAGCAGCCAAAACACGATGCCGTACTTCGCTTCGAGCGCGATCCCGGCGATCGCGCCCGCCCACCAGAACGCGCGCGATTCCGCCAGTTGCACGCCGCGTGCAACGAAATATGCCACCGCGGTGAATGCCAGCGGCTCAAACGTCGAGGTCGAGAGCGTCGCGGTCATTGCGGTTATCATCGCCGATGCGCCAACGGCGACGGCCGCGAGCCACGCGGCGCGCGCGTTGCCGCCGAGCGTTTGTGCGAATGCCACCGTCAGCGGAACGAGCGCCACGGCCGCGAGCACCGCGGGCAGGCGCAGCAGCCAGGCGTTGGTGCCGGCGATCTGAGTCACGGCGGCGAGCAGCGGCACGAGTGGCGGCTGATCGACGTAACCGAATGCCGGATGCCGGCCGCAGACGATAAAGTACAGTTCGTTGGCAAAGATGTCGTAGCGGCCGGCGCTTATCAGGTGCACGGCGGCGACGATAGCAGCCACGAGAGCCGCCGCAAACCACGCGGAGCGAGTCATGCGCTCCTCAAAGCACGCCCCTGGCAACCATGAAGGTCATCAGGATGACGCGGCTGTCTACGACTTAGTGCACGTAGTCTTGGCCGTTACCTTCCACACTCCGCCGGACTTCGCTTCGCTGACATCGAGTTGTTTCGTCATGGAAAGCATGGTGAACGTGTCGCGAATCGGCGTCGTCGTGCCGTCGGTGTCGTAGAACGTGCCGACCCAGTGAATTGTTTTTCCGGTCCCCTGCGTCGTTTCGGTTCCGTATTTTCCGCCGGAATCCGCGAAGGGCGCGTACCAGGTCTTCGTTTTCGCCACGTAGGCGTTGTAGCTGGTAACGTCGCCGTTCGGGCTTGCAGTCCTGATCAGGATGTTGCCGTCTTTGAGCTTCGTGGCCGTAATCGTAGTCGCCGTTAGCGCACCCAGCTCCGACGGGTGCATCGGGTTCGTGCACGACCACGTACCGACCATAAAATCGTATCCGTGCGGGCCCGCACCGACCGCCGACACGGACATCGCGGTGTCGCCGAGCGCAGGTCCGGCAAGACTTGGCACGAGCACCGCTGCGCAAGCAGCAAGCGCAACAATGAGCTGTTTCATAAGAGCACCTCCGTCGTAGCAAAACAGCCAATTCTTGGCTTTGGCGAAGGCATCGAAGGCCCCTGGCTCCGCCTGAGCAGTGGTCAAGGGCCTTGACTATAACTGTGGCAACCTGCTAGGTTAGCTGGAGGACAATGAGAACTGCAAGTATCCTCCAAGCAAAGACGCACTTCTCGACACTAGTTAGGTTAGCCGAACGGGGGGAGCGCATTACCGTGACCCGTGGCGGAAAGCCGGTAGCCGAGATAGTTCCGACCTCTGCAGGGAAACGTCCCTTTGGGCTGGACGAAGGAAAGATTCGTGTGGCGCCTGACTTCGACGCACCGCTGCCGCCGGAGATAGCGAGGGCCTTCGGCGCGCGGTGAAGGTTTTGCTGGATACGCACGCGTTTCTATGGATTGCTGGAGACTGGAAGCGAGTTCGTCCTGCTGCGCGGCGCGTCTTGGCGAATGCGCAGACGTTGCTGTTCTTGTCGGCTGCGAGCATTTGGGAGTTGTCGATCAAAGCCGCAATCGGCAGATTGGAACTTCCGGCGGAGCCACCGGTATACGTTCCTCGGCGCATCTCTGATTTTCAAATCGCCGTTGTGGACGTCACCCGGGACCACGCGCTCGCCGTTTACGCATTACCCGCGCATCACTCCGATCCGTTTGATCGGATGATCGTCGCTCAGGCGCAACTCGAAGATTTAACCGTCGCGACCCGAGATCCAATCTTCCGCAAATATCGCATTGAGACGCTGGCGGTATAACTCAGGCCGCTCGAAGGGCCGACATAGTGCGGACGGCCGGCAGCCGTGTCGCGCTTTGTCGTGGGCGCCTCGGCGTTAACGCCGGGTTGGCTTAGCGATTTTACCGCGCCGAGACTTTTCTAGCGTTACCTTGCAGTTATTCTGAGGCCAACAGATCTCAGCGATTCCGGCTCCGCTATTGAACCCCGTCTCCATGAACGTGTTGGTTGCGGACGGTTCGGTATAACCCGAGCCCCCGCCGCCGCCTGCAGCATGGTAGGCGCCACCGCCGCCGTACCAGCCGCCGCCACCTCCGCCGGCTCCCATTTCACCATATTGCGTGTAGACGCAGAACCCGTACCCAACGCCGCCGGCTCCAAACGTGCCGTCGTTGTTGAATGAGTGAGCGTCCGCTCCGCCTTTTCCTCCGGATGTTTGCGTGCCGCCCCCGCCGGGAACGGCCGGCCCTTGGAAAAACGTTGGCCGGGCGCGCGTGACGTCGGGATAGCCGCATTGCACGGATCCATTAGGGCCGCCGGGGTTGCCGGTTGAGCCTCCTCCGCCTCCT
>JAFAXS010000056.1 GCA_019240755.1 Vulcanimicrobiota bacterium | reverse complement strand
CTCGTCGAGCAGCGCCTCTACCCGCGCGAGATCCTCGCGCCGCCCCACGAAGCTCGTGCTCAGCCGAGGCAGGTTATTCGGCGGCGTCGCCAGCTCGCGCAGTGGCGCCACGTCGGCGCGCAGTCCGTCGCCCATCGGCTGATACACGCGCTCCGGCTCGCGCACGTCGCGCAGCGGCAGCGCGCCGAGATGCCGCAGCGTCACCCCGCTCGGCAAACGCGTCGAAGCGAGTTCCGCGGCGACGCCCGTGAGCAGAATCTGACCTCCGTGTCCCGCCGAAAGCAAACGCGCCGTGCGATTTACGGCGACGCCGAAGTAATCGCCGCCGCGTTCGTCGGTCTCGCCGGCGTTGATCGCCATGCGCACGTTCAATCCGTTAATGGAAGAAAAATCTTCGCGCCCGATCTGCCGTTGCGCTTCGACGGCCGACTCGAGCGCATCGGCCGCACTCGAAAAAGCGGCACAGAACGCGTCGCCGATGGTCTTGAACACAAAACCGCGTCGCGCTTCGATAGCTTGGCGCAGAATCGCGTCGTGACGCCGCAGCGCGTCGCGCATCGCCTCGCCGTAACGCTCCCAGCGGCGCGTGCTTCCTTCGATGTCGGTAAAGAGAAACGCGACGGCTCCCGTCGGCGCCACGCTATCCGCCTTTCCCGGCTTTACGTTCGCCCTCCACAGGAATCGGCGCAAAGCAGTACATCACGAGCGCCGCTAATGCCGCCCCGACGCAGGGCCCGATCGCATATACCCAAATCAGATCGTACGCGCCGCCGAAAATCTGCGGCGCGATGGACCGCGCGGGATTCATAGATGCGCCGCTGATCGGCCCGGCAAAGAATCCGCAGGCCGCAACCGTGAATCCGACGGCAATCGCCGCTTGCCGGCCGACTCTTGCTTCGTCCTCCGCCGTGGCCAAAATCACGGTCATCAGCAAAAACGTCACGACGACTTCCGCTACCGCGGCCTGCGCCGGCGTGAACGACGGTCCGGGATGGCTTGCGCCGAGAACCACACTGTGCCCCCAGAACGCGAACACCAGCCCCGCCGCGATGAATGCGCCGGCGAACTGTCCGGCCATATACCGCAGCATCTGGCGAAGCGGCATGGCGCGCCGTATGGCGAAGCCCAACGACACCGCCGGGTCGATGTGCGCCCCGGAGACCCCGCCAAAGGCGTAGATCATCGCGGTCGTGATGAAGCCGCGGGCCAGCCAGCGCGAAACGAAATCCACGTGTCCGGCGCCGGTGAAGTAGAGTACGTCAACGACCGTTGCGACGAGCGTCTGGAAAAACGTGCCGAGCAGCTCCGCACCGACCTTCTCGTACGGTGAAAACACGCGCGGGCGTTCCTTTTCGGCCACGTTGCCGTAGTACCCCGATTTTGGTCGCCGACCCTCGCCTCGCCCGCTTAAGGACCTTCGAAGGATGCAGCGAAGGCCGCCCCGCATTGAAATTTCGTGCGGTCGTAGCTCAATTGGATAGAGCCGTAGCCTTCGAAGCTATTGGTTGGGGGTTCGAGTCCCTCCGACCGCGCGTCCTCGGCGTCGTCGTTGCCATCGCGGCCGGCTTGGTCTATTGCCTCTCGCTGAGCCACGACGTGGGATTCTGGGATTACGGCGAGCTGCAGACCGTTCCGTACATCCTCGGCCTCATGCACACGACCGGCTTCCCAACGGAAATCCTGAGCGGCGCGCTCTTCGCGCACGTCGTCATTTTGGGAAGCGTGGCGTTTCGTATCACGCTGTTCTGCGCGCTGTGCGGCGTTGGCGCCGCGGCGTGCTGTTACGCGATCGCCCTCGAGCTCGGCGCACAACCGGTAATCGCCGCCGCCGCCGCCCTCGCCTATGCGCTGATGCGGCTTACCTGGAGTCATGCGGCGAGCGCCGACGTGATGGATGAAGCGGTCGTTCTCAGCGCCGCGACGCTGCTCTGTGCGCTGATCGCGCGACGAACCGGAACGTTTAAGTATGCGGCGATCGCCGCGATTCTCGGCGGTCTCGCGGTCGGCACGCACGCGGCCGTGATATTGTACCTGCCGGCGGCCGCCGTCGTGCTGGTCGCAGCCTACCGAAAAAACTGGCGTGCGATCCTGCTATGCGCGGCGATATTTCTCGCCGTCACGGCAGCCGGCTACGCATATCTGCCGGTTCGCAGCTGCCAAGTCGAACGTCAACGGCTCGATCCGACGCGACAGCTCGGTCTCTCGCCTGGAATGCCGATCTGGGATTGGGGCGGCCCCTGCAAAGCTCGCGACTTCGTTGCCGTCGTTACCGGGCGCCAAGCCGACGCGCCGCGCGGCCTCCGCGGCTACCTCGCTCTGCGGCGCTATCCTCACTACGCCGTCTTCGCGCTGACGCAGTTCGGTTCGCCGGCAGAGGGCGCGGCGCTCGTCGCCGCCGCGTTGCTCGCGTTCTTCGCCCAACCTCGCGCGACGCGCAAACGCTCGTGGATCCTCTTCGTTCCGCTCGTGCTCGTCACGCCGTTCGCGGCCGCATTCACGACCGAAAGTGACGCCGCGCGTTACTATATCTTTCCCGCGCTGTGCCTCTGGATCCAAATTGCAATCGGGCTCGCTGCGGTAAGGCGCCAACTGCACACGACTGCGCTCGCCGCGCTCGGCCTCCTCATCGTCGCGTTCCTCTGGCAGTCGCGCGGCCTCTTCGAACAGCGCAACGATCGCCTCGGCAGCACCTACATCGCCGCCGTCAAGGCGGCAACGAGCGACGACGCCATCGTCATCGCGCCCTGGGTTGACGCGACGCCGCTCGCCTACGCCGCCTATGTCGAACGCAACTTCGGCCGGCGGTTCATCGTCTTCGGCGGCGCCGCGGCCTTCCCGCAACAGACGCGCCGCTGGTCGCGCACGAGATTCGTCTACGAGGTCGCCGAACGCCCGAGCGTCGCCAACGCCGCCTTCGTCGCGCGCCTGCACCTCGCAACGGACCTGGACCGCGACACGAAAGTATTCCGCCTGCGCTACTAGGGCGGCCCGTCGTACCCCGGCTTGTACGGTGGTTCGATTCCGCCGGGTAGCAGCACCGGCCGGCGCGGCGCCTGCGCAAAGTCAAAATCGCGCCGCAGATCTCCAAGAGCCGGCGCGTTCTCGGGCACGCTCGCGCGCGGATCGCGCCGTCCGTCCGTAGCGGGATCGATCCGCTCGCCGTTCAAGAAATCATCTTCGATGAACTTCACGTAGGCATCGTGACTCAGCACGTGATGATCGACGAACCCCTTGCGGGCATACGCGCTGATCGCTAAGGCCGGCACGCGGATGCCATAGCCAAACTCGTTCACCTTAGGTGGCGCCACGTGATCGTAAAAGCCGCCCCAGTCGTCCCACGAAACAAAGATCGCCGTTGAGTCCCAGTAGCGGCTGCGCATCACGGCGTTCACGGCGCCCGTCACGTAGGCTTGCCCCGCGCTCACACGCCCGGGCGGATGTTCGCTGTACCGGTTGCCCGGGGTCAGCCACGCGACGGCGGGCAACGTCCCGTTGCGCAGATCGCTGAAGAAGATGCTCGTATCTTTCACGTTGCCGGTCTCGCCGCCGGCCTGCACGTCGGAAAAGGAGCGCAGCGGATTCCAAATGCCCGGCGTGCGCGCGCTCTGCGGATGCAGATTGCACGAGCTCTGATCGTTCTCGCAATCCGGCTCGAAGCCGTCCATCACGTAGTACGCCCACGAGACGCGATGTTTGTGCAGCAGGTACGTGAGGTCGGTCCACGCGTAATCCGGACGCCCCGGCTTCTTTTCGTCCGCG
>JAFAXS010000168.1 GCA_019240755.1 Vulcanimicrobiota bacterium | reverse complement strand
AACGACGTCGGGTGAATAGGCTTCGACATCCTCGGCCTTCTGCGACAGCTCTGCGAAGAACGAATGCGGGTACGCCAGCACCGTGCTGAGCGCAGCATCGATGAGCTTGACGGCGTTCTGCTCTTCGCGGGCACGGTTCGCGGAACGCACCTGTAAACCGGCAAAGATCAGCACTCCGACCAGCGCCAATGTCGAGAGCACGCTCAAAAGCGTCGCGAGTTCCATGCGGGACCTTTTAGCCGACACTCTCGAGATAACCTGACGCCAGGCGTCATGCCGGTCGCAGCCGTGGCTGGGGCGGCGCCCGGCAGAGGGACAATTGCAACGGGCTGCGCGGCTGCCGTTCCGGAGCCCAAGACGCGGTATTGTGATATGCTTTCGCCATGCGGAATATTATCGTTGCGATAGCGCTTACGACATGCGGCATTGCGATCGGTTTAGCGGTGCCGTTTGGACGTTCGGCCGTTGCGTCGGACAGCCTTATGGATGCGTACGCTACCATCCACAGCCGTCGGTTCGTCGACCTCACCCATTCGTTCGCGCCGGGAATCGCACACTGGCCCGGATTTCCCGACGAAACGGTGAGCACGCTGTTCACGTATAAGAAGGACGGCTTTTTCGCACAACTGTTCTCACACGTCGGGCAGTGGGGCACGCACGTCGATCCGCCCGCGCACTTCGCAGCTGGCGGCAAGACCGTGGATGAGATCGATCCCAAGCAAATGTTCTTACCGCTCGTCGTCATCGACGTTCACGCAAAAGTTGCCCGCAACTCCGATTATGTCTTATCGCTGGACGACGTCCGGGCGTGGGAAAGTGCGCACGGGCCGATTCCTGAAGGAGCGTTCGTCGCCATGCGCACCGATTGGTCCAAACGCTGGCCGAGCGAGGCCGCGATGGAAAACAAAGATGCATCGGGAACCGCCCACTATCCCGGATGGAGCCTGCCCGTCCTGCAATATGTGTATCTCACGCGCCGTGCCGTCGCCACCGGTCACGAGACGACCGATACCGACCCCGGTGTCAAAGCGTCGCACAACGACTACTCGCTCGAATCGTGGATTCTGCACCGGGGCCACTATCAAATCGAACTACTCGACGGGCTGGACCGCGTACCGGAATCCGGCGCGCTGGTAATGGTGACGTTTCCAAAACCGCGCGGCGGCTCGGGCTTTCCGGCTCGGGTCGTGGCGATCGTGCCGTAAATATCGAGATCCATCATATTATCGAACGGCGTCACATTGCTAAGGCGGAATCGGGGACCTCGTGACGCGCCATGGGATGGCCGGGATTCGAACTTACGCTGGGGGATTCCAGCCGATACCGTCGGTTACCGAATAGTGTTAGTCCGTAACGGTTTTCTGCCGCGTTGCCTCCCGAATCGTCCCTTCCGGTCGCGACCGCTTCGGACCCGTCCGTGACAAAATGTGACGCGACGAAGCGCAAAAACATCCGGCGAGCACAGACCTCACCGGAGTTCCTCGAGTTCGCCCGGCGTGCGCGCTCTCGTATGCGCGAAAGGAAATCGCGAACGAAAGAATTGCGGTACATCAAGCCAGGTCTTACGAACAATGCTGAGCAACTCACGGAGTTCATCGGGAAAGGCCGGCGTTAACTTATGAAAACCGTGCATCAGGTCGCCTACGAACTGCTTCGCATGCACGGAATGACCACTATTTTCGGGAATCCCGGTTCAAACGAACTGCCGTTCCTCAGCCGATTCCCGAGTGACTTCCGATACATCCTCGGATTGCATGAAGGCGTCGCCTTGGGCATGGCTGATGGCTACGCACAAGCGAGTGGGCGGCCCGTCCTTGTCAACGTGCATTCGGCCGCCGGACTTGGCAACGCCATGGGCGTGTTGGTCAATGCCGGCGTCTCGCATACGCCGCTCGTGATTATGGCCGGACAGCAAGCTCGCGCGATGATGGCGCTGGAAGCTCAACTCACGAACATTGATGCCACGCAGCTTCCACGGCCGCTGGTGAAGTGGAGCTTTGAACCCCCGCGAGCGCAAGACGTCCCGGCGGCCCTGGCGCGGGCCATTCATACCGCCATGCTTCCCCCGCGCGGGCCCGTCTTCGTCTCCGTTCCGTATGATGATTGGTCGGCTGCGGCCGAAGATTCGGCCGACCTCCTGCTGGCGCGCAGCGTCACCGGGAGCGGAGCGGCGACGTCTGAGATCATAGACAGCCTAGCGGCCCGTCTCGCCACAGCGCGAAATCCCGTTCTCATCGTCGGCGCAGAAGTCGACACGCCCCAGGCGTTCCGTGCTGCCGTGCAACTGGCCGAGGCGAGCCGCACGCCCGTGTGGATCGCGCCTTCCGCTTCGCGCTGTTCCTTTCCGACCGCCCATCCGCTTTTCCGAGGAGTCTTGCCCTTCGCCATCGATCGTCTCAGCGCGAAGCTCACCGGCCATGACTTGATCCTCGTCTTTGGCGCGCCGGTCTTCCGCTATCATGAGTACCTGCCCGGTGGCTATGTACCCGATGGTGCGCAGCTCGTCGCCGTTACGAGCGATCCCGCCGAAGCCGCCCGCGCCCCAGTTGGAGAGGCCATCGTCGCGGATCCACAGCTCGCGCTCAGGCACTTGGCGAATGTCGCCGCGCCTTCGAACCGGCAGCCGCCTGCGCCCCGGTGGCGACCCGAGCCGGCAACCGACAGGACCGTGCCGCTAAGCCCCGAGGCCGTGTTCGACGTGCTGAACGAAGTCAAACCGGACGAGGCGGTTATCGTCAACGAATCGACATCCAACACCGAGCAGTTCTGGCAGCGCGTTGAGTTCGACCGCGCACAGAGTTTCTATTTTCCGGCCGCAGGCGCTCTCGGCTTCGGCATTCCCGCCGCCGTAGGGATACAACTAGCAGAGCCCGGCCGACCAGTGATCGGTGTGATCGGCGACGGGTCGGCCAACTACGGAATCACAGGTCTGTGGTCGGCAGCGCACCATCGCGTGCCCGCCACTTTCGTGATCCTCCGCAACGACGAGTATGGCGTTCTGAAATGGTTTGCCGACGCCCTGAAGGCCACCGACCTGCCCGGCTTAGACTTGCCGGGCATCGACTATTGCGCCATCGCGCAGGGGTATGGCGTCCGAGCCGTTCGCATTGCAACCCGCGACGGACTTGCAGCCGCACTCTCGCGATTTATCGCCTCTGATTCCCCTGCATTAATCGAAGTTCCCATCAGCTCCGTTGGCTAGGCAGCCAAGTCGTTGCGATGAAGATGTAACTTGGCCAACGCTCAGCGCATCGCACTTACGGCAAAAGGCGATCTCTACGTGACGAATTGCAGCATCAATACCGGCGCGATCGAAGTCTACCCGATGAGTCAGAGAAAGTTTAGCTCTACGTTCGCGCCATCGGTGTCATTCACGGACGCCCCCTTTTCGCTACTCGTGTGCCTGAGGAATCGGGATTCGCTATCGAGCGCGTAGTCGATCTCCTATGGGATGGCCGGGAGTCGAACCCAAGCTCGGGGATTCCAGCCGATTGTCCCGCCTAATCCCAACTGCTTCCGACCCGTCCGTGACGAAATGTGACACGAGTAGCTCAAGGACCACGACGTTGGCCGGACCGAACCGCCAACATATGTGGGACCGCAAACGTATGAAGGTCGGCTTGGGGGTTGGCGCCGTGGCGGTCGTACTCAGCGCCGCAGTCGCATTGGCGACCCAAAACGGTCCCGATCCATCGATGATGCAGCCGGTCCAGCAATGGATTGACGGTTTTAATAGTGGCACAGGACCGCTTCCAGAAGACGTTTTTACCGACGACGTCGTCATCACGGACGAATTTCCACCGTACGTTTGGATTGGGAAATCGGCCGAGCACCAGTGGGCACGAGCGATCGACGCATTCATCAAGCCGGGCAACCATCATCTCTCCGTCGGGGCTGCACGGTCGTTTCAAGCCGGGAAGGACCGCGTAACGTTCGTACTTCCTGCGACGCTAACGCTCACAGCCGCGCGTACCGGAAATCTGGTCACCGAGCATGCGCTTTGGTTATTCGTCCTCGTTCGCGATGGGAATGAGTGGCGGATTGCGGCCGATACTTGGACTAAAAGCGAATAGCGATACACCTTGGCCCCTACGACCGCCCCTCGACGCCGACGCAGGTGTTGCGACGCGTCGTACTAATCCTTCATCCGCCGGCTCGCCGCA
>JAFAXS010000124.1 GCA_019240755.1 Vulcanimicrobiota bacterium | reverse complement strand
GACAGGCGGGTGTACGGGCAGAGGGAGTGCTTGCGGCTCAGCAGGTTCCATCCGTCCATCTTGCCGTTGTCCCACGCGACCTTGAAGTACGAGAGGTCGTTGGTTCGTAGCGCGCACGCGGGCGTTTGAAGCGACGCAGGTTTCAGTGCGACATAGGTTCCTTTGCTCGTGAGGCCCTTGGTCGGCGCGTCGGCGCCGGGATACCCGGCAAAGATGTTGTCGAAGGTGCGGTCGCGCTGAATGACGACGATCAGGTTCTGAATCGGTGATTTCTTGGACACAGGCTTGGCGTTCTCGACCGAGGGCGAGTTCGGGATGCCGGCGCCTGAGTTTTGGCCGCTGCAGGCACCCAACACGAGCGCAACGCCGATGACGAGCGCGTAACGAAGCGGTGATCTCATGACGCCTCCTCCGACAGTTTGGGACTGAATCCTTTGACGAGCTTTTGTGGCCGCCTCCGTACTTAAGGGAAATTTGACGCGGGCGGCGCGAAGTGTATCGGAGTTAACTTATCGCCTTGGAGTGTTATGACCGACGCAATCAACGAACGCGAGCGAACGGCGCTGGGGCGTCATCCCGAGCGGGGGCGGGACGACTTCGAGACGATCGCCGCGATACTCGACGCCGGCCTGGTGTGTCATATGGGGGTGCCGGGCGACGGCGCGCCGGTCGTGATTCCCACCATCTATGGGAGAATCGATCACGATCTGTTCGTGCATGGTTCGGCGGTTGCGCGCTGGCTGAGAACGGCGGCGGAGTCGGTGCCGATCTGCGTGACCGTGACGATCGTCGACGGCATCGTATTGGCCCGTTCGGCGTTCAACCATTCGATGAACTACCGTTCCGTGGTGATTTTCGGCGAAGCGTCGCGAGTCGACGATCCCGATGAGAAGCTGCGCGCGCTGGAAGCGGTATCGGAACAGATCGTTCCCGGACGCTGGCAAGACGCGCGCAAGCCGACGGAGCAGGAGCTGAAGACGACGCTCGTGTTGCGCCTGCCGATCGCGGAGGCGTCGGCCAAGGTGCGCAGCGGGCCGCCGAAAGACTTCGATTTCGACATGGATTCGGGCATCTGGGCCGGCGTGATTCCGATTCAGAGCGTACGCGGAGAGGCGATCCCCGATCCGGCCCTCGACGGCCGGATCGAGATGCCGGATTACGCCAAGATTCGCGCCTTCGGATAGCCCGCGACCTCGAGGATGACGCTGTTGCCGTCGGGCAGGGCGGTGATGCCGTGCTTTCCGTCGGTAAACGTGATCGCCGAACCGACGCGCGTATAGGTGCCTTCCAACGTTTGACCGGCGTTAGTGACGGTACACGGGCCGCTTGTCGCGTTCGCGTTTTCGTCGGTGAGCGTCATCGTGAAATCGAAGGTTCCGCTCTTGCCAAAGACGTTGTAGTTGCCGGAAGCGGCGAAATGGAACTGGTCGTTGCGCACGATCGTGCACTTGCCCACGTCATGCCAGCCTAAGAAGCCCAGTTGAAGGCTGTGCGCTCCGAGTCCGAGGCCGCCGAAGGGCGGATCCAGTGTCGCCATCTTTAGTGCTTTCGCAACAGCCTACGTCGTTCGATTTGTTCGGCCTTTTCACCCAATGAGTTCATTTTTAGGTCCCACTTGGCTTCCATTTCGTCGAACCGAAGATGAATCCGTCGAAAGCTGCATTCCAACACGACGCGACTCGAGAGCCGCCATCAGTTCGGAGTATTGCGCCTGCGTCATAGTATTGTAGAAACGTATCCTATCGTGAGGCGATTCGCCATTCCTCCGCGGCGGCGCTAGGAAGGCGCAAGAGCGCGAGGAACCAGGCATTCTTCGTGTGGATGGGAGGTCGATGTGTTTGAAGGGCGAGTGGCGCTGGTTACGGGCGGGACGCGTGGAATCGGAGCCGCGATCACCAAGTTGCTCAGCGAGAGCGGCGCCGCGGTGGCGGCGGGGTACAATCGCGGCAAAGAGAGCGCGGAAAAGTTTGCGAACGAGATGAGCGGCAAGGGCGCGAAGATTTCCGTTCATCAGGGGCGAGTGGACGATGCCGACGATTGCAGTCGCGTCGTGCGGGAAGTGATGGAGCGCTTCGGCCGGATCGACTTCCTGGTGAATAACGCCGGCATCACGATCGACAAGACCGTACGAAAGATGTCGGTGGACGACTGGCGTCAAGTGCTCAACGTGAATCTCTCCGGAGCATTCCAGATGACCAAGGCGACGCTCGAGCACATGATCGAGCGCGGCTCGGGCCGCGTCGTGAACATCAGTTCCGTGATCGGCGAGACCGGCAACATCGGTCAGGCCAACTACGCGGCGTCGAAGGCCGGGCTGTTCGGCTTCAGCAAGAGCCTCGCGCTGGAGCTCGCGCAACGCGGCATCACGGTGAACTGCGTGGCACCGGGATTCATCGAGACCGAGATGGTCGCGGCGATTCCCGAGAACGTGCTCGCCAAAGTCGTCGAGAAAATCCCGCAACGGCGTTTGGGCCGGCCGGACGAAGTGGCGCGGGTCGTCCGCTTCCTACTGGAAGACGAATCCAGCTATATCACGGGCGCCGTCTACAGCATCAACGGCGGTTTAGATATGTAGCGGCCGCCTAATCCGGGCTGGGGGACGGCGCCGAGCGTCT
>JAFAXS010000005.1 GCA_019240755.1 Vulcanimicrobiota bacterium | reverse complement strand
AGGAGCTGGCGGGCCTGGCCGGCGAGGCGCTGTTTTTGATCCTCGGGAAGCCGCTGGTAGATCAGATAGCCGGCCGCTGACAGCAGGCCCCCGAGCACGCCGACCAGCAACGCGCGTCCCGCGTCGTTGCCTGCGGACTTATCGGGGTCGAAGCCGCCTTGATAGCCGTTCCCGGCCGTCCCCGAGGTCGACCACGGTTGTTCCGGCGGTGAGCTGCGAAAACTCTCGGACATCACTTTTCTCCTTGTTGCTTGCCGAGCTTGATACCCGTCTTGCCTCGGCGCTTCCCACCGATCGCGGAAATTGGACGGCGATGGAGTTGCACGTGATCCGGGAAGCGGCGCACGATCGCTTCGATCGCCAGGGCTGCCGTCGCGACGATTGCGCGGACGCTTTCCGAATCGCGAACGGACGCCGGCCAGCGCACGGTCATCGAACCTGGCTGCTGCGCGACGTCGAGCGCGATGCCGGCATGCTCTTCGAGGCCGAGGCGTGCGGCTTGCAGTATCGCTGAAACCCCGGCACACACGATGTCGTGGCCGCGCTCCGCGAAGCCGGCGTGACCGTTCGCAGCGAACGCCGCGACTCGATTGCGGGCGTCACGGTAAAGAGTAACCGCCAACACGGCCTGTCCGTCGTGCTCCTATGGGAGCGTAATCTTGGTGATCTTGACTTCGGCGAACGGCTGACGATGGCCGCGCAGCTTACGCACCCGTTTCTTCGGCTTGTAGCGGAAGACGAGGATCTTCTTTGCCTTGGCCTGGCGCAGCACGGTCCCGGTGACGGATGCGCCCTCGAGCACGGGACCGCCGACCTTGACGGCGTCCGAACCGCCGGCGAGCACGACGCGATCGAACGTTATCTCCGCGCCGGCATCCGCCGCCGCGTCGCATCGAATGATGTCGCCCTCGGCCACCCGGTACTGCTTGCCGCCGGTCTCGATGATCGCGTACATGACCCCGGTACGATATCAAGGCGCCGCCCCGGCGTCAACGATGGAATCGGCTCGCGGCTTGACAGTTCCCCGTCTGGCAGAGCAGTCTAATAAATAGAGTAGTCCATTGTGCGGAGGAAAACATGGAACCCTTGAGCCCGATGCAGGCGCGCGACCACATCGAGATGGTCGACCGGATATTGGCCCAGTCGCAGCAACGGCTCGAAGCGGGCGGCGAGTACTTTGCCGTCTGGGGCATCGCCTCGGCCTCGGTCACCGTCGTCATGCAGTTGCTGAGCCAAGGGCTGCTTCCGAACGCCGCGTTCCTATGGCTGCCGATCGCCCTCGGGGGCTGCACGGCGTTTTCCATCGTGCGGGGGCGTTCGATGCGAAGGTGTTTGCGCGGAGTCTCCGTGGTGCAGCGCGAGTTCTTCAAGGTGCTGTGGATTACGCTGGGCGTGGCCTTCATCGCGGACACGGCGGCGATCCGGCTCTTCCCTGGAATGGCGGCGGCTGCAATCTGGAGCGTTGCGGCGTCGATCGTGCTGCTCTACATCGGCGTGCATGGAAACTCGCGCGCGCAAGTCGGCGGCGCGGTGGTTATCGCCTCCCTCGTTGCGGCCGCCTTCGTCGGCGGTACCGTCGTCGGATACATCTTGGCCGCCGGTATGCTCGTCGGTTACGCGGGATTTGGCGTAAGCGAACTCCTCGCCCGCTGAAATTCGATGGACGAGCTTTTGCTATCGAAGGTGCGCCTCGGGATCGTTGCCGAGCTGCTCGGCTACAACTGGGTCGCCTTCACGGAGCTCGCGCGCTCGCTCGCGGTCAGTAACGGCAACCTGGGAGCGCATCTGGCCAAACTCGTGGATGCCGGTTACGTGGACGAAGAAAAAACGTTCGTGAATCGGCGGCCCCTCAGCCGTTATCGTCTCAGCAAACGTGGCCGCGATGCGTTCAGTCGCCACGTCGCCGAACTCCAATCATTACTGAAAGCGTAGGAGCATAGCCGTGTTACTCGAGCTGCAAGAAGTTTCAAAGGCATACGGGTCAATCCAAGCGCTGCGCGACGTGTCGCTGGCGGCCGATCGCAACGAGATCGTCGCGCTGCTCGGCCCCAACGGCGCCGGAAAGACGACGGCAATTGAAATAGCGCTCGGACTGCGCAGCCCCGACGGCGGCCGCGCCACCATCTTCGGAGGCTCGCCGCGGAGCACCGCCGTGCGGCGACGCATCGGCGTCACGCCGCAGGAGAGCGGCTTCCCGGACATGCTTCGCGTCGGTGAGATTCTCGCATTCGTCGCGGCGCACTATCCACGTCCGATGGCGCTGCACGACGCGCTCGCCGATTTTGGACTCGACGAGCTCGCCAAACGCAGGGCGGGCGCGCTTTCGGGTGGCGAGTCCAGGCGCGTGGCGCTGGCCCTCGCGTTCGTCGGCAATCCCGAGCTCGTGGTGCTCGACGAGCCGACGACGGGATTGGACGTCGAATCGCGGCGGCGCCTCTGGCGCACGCTACGAAGGTTTGGCCAAGACCGCTGCGTGATCTTCACGACGCATTACCTCGAAGAAGCCGAAGCCAACGCCACGCGAGTCGTCGTGCTGGATCGAGGCCGCACCTTGTTCGACGGCGAGCCGGAGGCATTACGCGGTCGTGTCGGCAGGCGAAGCGTCAGCTACGTCGGCGCGAACGGGCGCGTAGCGGTGCGGCCCGAGGATGCCGACGAGTACGTGCGTACCCTGGTTCGCTCCGGCAACGACTTTTCCGATCTGGAAGTCACCCGGCCTTCGCTCGAAGAGGCCTTTTTGACGCTGACGGGAGCATCAGAATGAACGACCTCGCATTGCTGCGCGCGCATACGCGCGTCGCGTTTCTGGACTTGGTTCGCTGGCCGGGCTACGTAGTGCCAACGCTGCTGTTCCCGGCGATGTTTTACGTGCTCTTCGACCTGCCGTTCGCGCGACGGCACGCCGGGATCGCAGACGTCACGACGCTCTCATTCATGGCCTTTGCGGTCGTGGGCGTCGCGCTCTATCAGTTCGGCGTAGGCATCGCCCAAGAACGGGGGCGCCCCTGGGAGCGATTCCTGCGAACGCTGCCGGCGCCGGCCGGCGTACGCTTCGGGGCGCGCATCGCGACGGCGATGATCTTCGGCATCCTAACGGCGGGTTTCGTCGCGATCGTCGCTCGGATGCTCACGCCGATCGACCTCAGCTGGTCGCAGTGGGCGCTCGTCGCGGTCTACACGCTTTGCGGCGGCGTCCCATTCGTCTTGATGGGGATCACGCTCGGTTACTGGGCGTCACCGCGCGCCGCCGTGCCGCTCGCCACCGCCTGTAATTTGCTCCTCGCCTACGGCGGCGGATTGTGGATGCCGCCGGACGATCTGCCCGGCTTCGTCGCCAAGATCTCGCCCTATCTCCCGACCCGGCAGTTCGGCGACCTCCTGTGGAGCGTTACCGGTTACGCGCACGCCGCGCCCGCGATTGCCGGGCTCGCCGTCTACGCCGCAATTTTCGCGCTCGCGGCAGCAATTGGATATCGCCGCGACGAGCACCGGCGCTACTCCTGAGGTATAGTTGCGATACGCACTCGCTACTTAGGAGGACTCCTCATGCAACGATATCTTCGCGGCGGCGTGCTCGCGGCGTTGGGCGCGTTGGCGATCGGCGTTGCGGCCTGCTCCGGGCACGCCGGCTACGCCCCGCTTCCCAGCGCACCGCAGGCGCCTGCGCAGAACGGCCCGCTGCCGGCGGCAACCGCCACTCCGCCGGTCACGGCGCCCGTTCTGATCGCCTATCCCTATACGAATAGCTGGACAACGCGAACGTGGGCGGGTCCGACGGCGACGCCCATGGTCACAAACGGCAGCGATGCGGGTCGCATTACCGTAAAGTTCCGAATCGACAAGAAGACGGGCGTCTATGACGTCGTAGAACGGGTCAAGTCGCGGACGGCCGGATCGCTCGAAGTCCTGAACTCCGCGATCGCGTTCGCGCGTCACCGCGGCGGCATCGCGCAAATCATTCTGTCGGACAACTTTACCTTTACGGCCGGCACGCTGACCGAGACTGGAATGGACACGTATCCCAACGGTCAAAACTCGATTGACTTTCCGATGTACACCGGACGCCGCTGGAGCGCGGCGGCCGCGCACACCTCTTATGTGAACATTCAAGAGGCCGGTTCAAACCCGTTTGCACAAAACACGTCGTTCACCGAAGCGGCCGACGGCACGTACCACGGTCAAACGTCGTTCTCGAGCGTCAAGGGCCGGCACAATCAAGACAACTACGCCTCAACCACGCGGGTGGTGCTCGATGGCCCGTCGATCTACCGATTGTCGGAGCGAGCAGCCGGCTACAACCGGTTGACGCAGCTTTTCGAGCTGCCCAAGGGAGACTTCATCGACGTCCGTTCGCTGGGACGAGAACCGCTGCCGTTCAAACGCGGAACGGTCAAGGTGCCGGATTGGTATCCCGGCGGCGGTCCGCTTCCCAAGACGCTCTACGCCGACGACTTCCGCGTGGCGGGCCCCGCCAGGATGCCGTCGGATTGCCGCGCTCGACGCGGTGAATCGTCGACGAAAGTGGTGGAGACGTTTGCGAACCTCGATCCGGTGCAGGGTTTCTATAACACCTACACGGCGAACTACTACCTGACGCAGCTCGCGCAAAATCAATATTGGTTTGCGTGCATCGTCGAGACGTACACCAACGACACGTATGCCAACGGTTGGGCGATGAGCGGCGGCAACTGGGGCGGCCTCACGTCGGAGCAGGTCGGAACCGAGGTGCTGATCGCGACCAAGGTCACGACGCCCTCCGCGATCCTGCCGCAGGCGTTGCTCGCCCTTCCGGCGCTGACGTTTCCCTCAGTGGGCTTTCGCACGCACGTGGGCGGCTGAGCCCATCTCGCGCGTCAGCTCGTGAGCGGCGCGCAGCCCTTCGTCGAACGCGCGCACGGCGTTGAGTTCGCTCGCGTCGCGCGCGCCGCCGGCGATTCGATAGGGGCGGCGTAACCCGGCGACCGCAGACAGGAGCGCATCGTTGCGCTCCTGTCCAGCGGCGATCACGACCGTATCCGCGAAAATCGTCTGCAACGCGCCGTCGGCGGTGCGGATCACGAGGCCTTCCGGAACGATGCGCTCGTAAGCGATATTCGGGTACATTTCGACGCCTGCCGCGCGCAGCGATCGTAGGATCGCCCAGCGCGTCGTCTTGCCGATGCGCTCGCCGATTGGCGCTCCGCGCCGTAGCAATCGCACCCGCTTGCGCCCGACGACCAGCAACTCGCCGTCGAGCGGCGCGGCCAGACCCTGTTCGTAGAGAAACCGCGTGGTGTCGTCGGCGTTCGCCTCGCCGAAGCTCAAGTAGTGCGCGACGTCCACCCCGATGCCGCCGGCGCCGACGACGGCAATGCGCTCGCCGACCGCGGCGTCGCGCAACAGCAGGTCGGCATACGAAACGACGTGCGGGAGGTCGTCCCCCGCAAGGAGCGCCCGCCTCGGGAGCACGCCGGTTGCCAGAACGACCGCGTCGAACTCGCGCAACTCGTCGCTGGCCGCGACGCGCCGGTTCAATCGCACCTCGACGCCCAATCGCGGCAACTCATTGCTGAAGTAGCGGATCGTCTCGCCGAAATCGCGTTTCCCCGGAATCTTGCGCGCCATCCGAAACTGGCCGCCGAGCTCGTCGTCGGCCTCGAAGAGCACGACGCGGCCGCCGAGTGCCGCGAGGGCACGCGCCGCTTCCATGCCCGCCGGTCCGCCGCCGACGACTGCATAGCGAGCGCCATTTTTGCTCGCAAGGTCCGGCTCCGGGAACGCGAGCTCGCGCGCGGCTCGCGGATTCACCATGCACGAGACCGGCGCATCGATCAGGGAGCGGTCGATGCAGGCCTGATTGCACGCGATGCACGTGTCGACATCGGCCGATCGCCCTTCCGTGGCTTTCGCCACGATCGCCGCGTCCGCGAGAAACGGCCGCGCCATCGAGATAAAATCGGCGCTTCCTTCGGCCAGGGCGGCCTCGGCCGCGGCGATGCTGTTGATGCGATTGCTCGCAATGACGGGCAACGCCGTCACCGCGCGCTTTATAGCGGCGGCATACGGGATCCACACTCCGCCGGGCACTACCTGCTGCACGGTCGGGATCGACGATTCGTGCCAGCCGATGCCGACGTTGAGCGCGTCGACGCCGTCGGCCGCAAGCGTGCGCGCAAACTGCAGCGTCTCTGCCTGCGTGGTAGAGCCGGTCATCAAGTCGGCGCCCGAGATGCGAAAGATCACGGGAAAGTCGCTGCCGGCAAGGTCGCGGATTGCGCGCAACACGGCGCGAGCGGCGTTCATCCGCCGATCGAGGTCGCCGCCCCACGCGTCGTCGCGCCGATTGGTCAGCGGCGAAAGAAACTGGTTGAGCAGATAGCCTTCGGACGCCATCACCTCGACCGCGTCGTAGCCGAGCTCGCGCGCGCGCAACGCGCCGCGCGCGAAGTCGGCGATCGTTTCCCGAATCTCGTCGTCGCTCAGCGCTCGCGGCGCGTCAGGCGAGAAGCGCGACGGAATCGCAGACGGCGCGACGGGTTGCAGCCCGTACGATTCCTTGAGTGCGTAGCGTCCCGCGTGGAAGAGTTGTAGCGCGATGCGGCCGCCGGCGGCGTGCACGGCCTCTGCGGCGGCGCGCAAGCTTGGCGCCCAGCCGTCGTCGTTGACCAGGCTGTAGTTGACGCCGCCCGCGCCGCTGCGGTTGACCGCGGAGCCGCCCGTGACGATCAGGCCGACGCCGCCGCGCGCCCGAACGGCGTAGAACTCGGCGAGTGTCGCCGCGTCGCGCTCGACGCCGAGGTGCATCGAGCCCATGATGATGCGATTGCGCAGCAGCAGCGTGCCGATCGAGCCCTCGCGGAGCGCGTACGGGAACATCGGCGTGGCCGTTACGAGAGCGCGAGCGGCGGCGTCGTGTCGGAGTAAAAAGGAGGAGCGATCACGCTGAGGCCGCCGTCAACGCAGAACGTCTGCCCGGTGATGTACTCGGATTCCGGCGCCAGCAAGAATGCGATCGTATCGGCGACCTCTTGCGGCGTTCCCATGCGGCGCTTTGGAATCTTGGCGAGCACCGAGTCGATCGGCGCCATGCCCGCGACGCGCTCGTAGAAGTACGCGCACGATTCGGTATCGATCAAGCCGCCGTTCACGGCGTTGACGTTCACGCCGTAGGGAGCGAACTCGACCGCCATGTAGCGCACCCAGGCCTCGATTGCGGCCTTGTTCGAGCCCAGGTTCGCGTAGGTCGGATACGCGCGGATGCTGCCGTAACTGGAGAGCACTGCGATGCGTCCGCCGTTGCGCATCAGTTTAACGGCACGCTGCGCGCCGAGCACGAACGCGCGCACGTTGAGGTCGAACGAACGGTCGAGATTATGGGCCTTGAGATCTACGATTTTCTTAAACGAGCTCGCCGCGGCGTTCGAAACGAAACAGTCCAGTCGTCCAAACTCGGAGCCAACGCGCTCGAACAGCCGGTCGATCTCCGCCGGTTCCTCGACGTTCGCCTGTGCCGCAATCGCTCGCGGGCCGAGCGCGGTAATTTCGCGTACCGCGCTCTCCGCCAGGTCGGCATTGCGCTGATAGTTGACGACGATGTCCGCGCCTTCGCGCGCCAATGTCAGCGCCAGCGCCCGCCCGATGCCGCGCGAGCTCCCGGTGATGAGCGCGACTTTTCCGTCGAAGCGGCGGTTCACGACTCGCTTCCGCGGAGGGAGAGCAACTCGCGGGCGATCACGGTCTTTTGAATTTCGTTGGTTCCTTCCTCAAAGCGTTGCGCTCGCGCGTCGCGGTAGACGCGCTCGATCGCATTGGGCTGCCAAAACCCGATGCCGCCGTGGATCTGCAGCGCCTTATCGGTAACGCGCGTGAGCATCTCCACGGCCTGCAGCTTCGACATCGAGGAGAGCAGCGCCGCGCCGGCGCTCTCGACCTCCCACTCGTGCGCCGCATGCAAGACGAGTTGACGCGCGGCCTCGATGTCGGTGGCGTTCTCGGCGATCATGAAGCGGATCGCTTGGCGCTCGATGAGCTTCTTGCCGAAAGTTTCCCGTTCGGTCGCGTATGCGATCGCCAGCTCGTGTGCGCGGCGCGCGAGCCCCACGCAGCTCATCGCGACCGAGATGCGGCTCGGCGTCAAGAAGCCGCCGAGCGCGACCTCGAGGCCCTGACCTTCATCGCCGATGCGATTCGCGACCGGAACGGGCGCTCGTTCGAAGCGCAGGTGCGCGTGGTCAGTTCCGCGCACGCCCATCGATTCGTCCATCGCGGTGACGGTGGCGCCGGGCACGCGGCGGTCGACGAGCAGCGCGACGGTACCGTCGGCGCCGCGCGTTCCAGCGACGCGCGCAAACAGCAGCCAGTAGTCGCAGATCGTGCCGAACGTGATCAGGTGCTTCTCGCCGGTGAGATAATACGTGTCGCCCTCGCGGCCGACGCTGCAGCGCAAGTCGGCGCCCGTTCCGGCCGTCGGCTCGGTCAGCGTGAAGGCCACCTTGATCTCGCCGCGGATCGACGGCAGGATATACTTCGCGCGCTGTTCCGGCGTCGCGAAACGGTCCATCGAGCGCCACGTGCCGTTGACGACGTGTACGATCATGCGAATCGAGGCGTGGGACATCGAAAAAAGTTCGATCAGCTCCAAATAGCGCGAGAACGGAATGCCGCGGCCGCCGTACTCGACCGGCGCCGCCAGCGCGAGGTACCCGCGTTCGCGCAACTCCTCCCACAGTTCGGGCGGAACGCGCCGCTCTGCCTCGATGCGCCGTGACCATTCTTCCGCGGGACCGGCGACGTAGGCGGCGACTTCGTCCTTGAGCCGCGCGAACGACGCCGCATCGAAGCTTGCCGGACGGTCGAGCTGCTTCATGCGACCGGCTCCTTCGCGCGCTCCTGCGGGCGCAGCCCTTTCGCGCGCTGCCGCAGGACGTATTTTTGAATTTTTCCCGAGGGCGTGCGCGGAAGCTCCGCAACGATCTCGAGCCGCTCCGGCCAGTAGTGCTTCGCGACCTGACACGCGTCGAGGTAGTGTTGCATGCGCGCAAAATCGAATGCGGCGCGCTCGCGCAGCACGGCGAAGGCGCACGCGCGCTCGCCTAAGCGGGGATCCGGCATCGCAACGATCGCGATCTCCGCGACCGCAGGATGATCCGCCAGCAGCTGCTCGACCTCTGCCACCGGCACTTTTTCGCCGCCGCGGTTGATGACGTCGCGGACGCGCCCGGTGATGCGCACGTAGCCCGACTCGTCGATCACGCCAAGATCGCCCGTGCGAAACCACCCATCGTCCGTGTAGGCAGCCGCCGTCCATTCCGGATGATCGACGTAGCCCTCGAACATCGTCGGCGACTTTACCTCGAAGTTGCCTTCCTCGCCCGGCGGCAGCGTGCTTCCGTCGTCGTCGCGGATACGCAGCCCGATGCCGCGCAGCGCGCGGCCGTCGGTGCCCCAGACCTTTGCGGGCTCGTCGTTGGGCGCTGCCAAGGATCCAAGGCACGACTCGGTCGTGCCCCACGCGCCGCAGACGGCGGCCCCGAGAATTCGAGTTGCGCGTTCCGCGAGTCCGCGCGGTACGGCGGCCCCGGTCGCAACGAAGATCCGCAGCGCCGCCGGTGGACGCGCACCTCCTTCGATCGCTTTCACCATATCGGCTAAGAACGGCGTCGCCGCCTGGACGAACGTCCCGTCCCATTCGTTGAGCGCCATCAGCGCGCGTGCCGCGCTCCACGCCGGCTGAACGATTTGCGCGACGCCCAGGCCGATCGCAAGCCACATGCCGTAGAGGAATCCGGTCTGGTGCGCGAGCGGCGACGGAATAAAGACCCGGTCTTGCGCGTTGAGGCCGAGGTGCTCGATTTCCATCGCCGCCGCGCGCATCAGAACGTCGTTCCGATGCAGCACGCCCTTCGGCTCACCCGACGTGCCGGAGGTGAAGAGCAGCTGCGCGAGCGCCGCCGGCGCGGCGGCGCGCCGGTCGAGCGCCGCAGCATCGGGCTCCATCTGTGTCAAGACATCCGCGAAGTGCAGCCACGCAACGCCCGCGGCATTATCCGGTGCCGGCAGCGGATGCACTTTGCGGCCCGACGCCGCGACGATCACGTGCTCGAGTCGCAACGGCAGGTCGCCGCTGAAGACCGACGTCTCCGCCAGCAGCGCCGCCACTTCGCCCGCGAAGTGCCGCCCGCGCACTTGGTCCGGCACGAACAGCACCCGCGCGCGCGACCGCCGCAGACAGAACAGCACTTCGCGCTCGCGGAAGATCGGCATCAGC
The DNA here is from genome assembly GCA_019240755.1 of Vulcanimicrobiota bacterium. GTDB lineage: Bacteria > Vulcanimicrobiota > Vulcanimicrobiia > Vulcanimicrobiales > Vulcanimicrobiaceae > Cybelea. The sequence continues at coordinate 38,222 of JAFAXS010000005.1, read as the reverse complement.
GGGCAACAGATGGCGCCGATGCGCAGCGCCGCCAACGCGACGACGACGAAGTCGAGCGAGTTGGGCAACTGAAACGCGACGGATTCGCCCGGCGCCACGCCGAGTTGGAGCAGCAGCATCGCCGTACGGTCCACGCGTTCCATCAGCGCGCCCCAGGAGAGAACGCGATCGTGATCCTCGGCCGCCTCGACCACCGCAAGCTCGTCGGGCCTCTCTGCGGCCTGCTTACGCAGCTGGTCGATAAGCGTCGTCGTGGCCGCGGCGTTTGGCTTCAGCGGGGGCGGTGCCTTCGACGTGGTGCGTCGGTCGTTTGCGGGCCGATCGACGACCGACATCGGCACGCCGATGGCCCGCATCGCCTCTAAGAAACGGGGATACGAGATGCGATAGGCATTCGGATAGGTGAGCGTCGTCTGCCCCTCCGCGCGCGAGCCGGCGACGGCGAGCGACATCAGGATACGATGGTCGTTAAATGAAGAGACCTTTGCGCCGCGCAACTGCTCGACGCCGTCGATCGTCAGGCGATCGTCCTCGATGTTCAGCCGTCCGCCCATTCGATTGAGTTGCAGCATCGCGGCGACGCGATCCGATTCCTTGAGCCGAACATGCCGAATGTTTTCGAGGATCGTCCGGCCGCGCGCGAACGTGCCGAGCGTTGCCAGAATCGGCAGCATGTCGGGAATATCGCGGCAGTCCACGCGCACGCCCCGCAGCTCGATGCCGCCATGGTTGACTCGCACGGCCCGCGCCTGCGCGTCGTACGCCATCGGCAGCCCCATCTCGCGCACGATCTCTAAGAACGCGCCTTCGGGGTGGTCCGCGGTTTGGCCGGGCAACGTTTGCAGGCCCGAGAACAGCACGTTCGACGGATGGAGTGCCGTGACGCCCAACCCAAAGCCCGCCGAGCCGATGTCGGCGGGAAGTTCCATCGTCGCTGGATGTGCCCGCTGATCGGGTTCGATCGTGAAGCTGCGGTAGTCGCGACCGATCTCCACCTGCAAGCCCACCGCGCCCATCATGCGGATCGTAAGATCGATGTAGGGACGCTCGTTGAGCTCGCCTTCCACTTCGATGACGGTTCGCTGGTCCGCGAACGGCGCAAGCAGCAACAGACCCGAGATCCACTGCGACAGCGTTCCGGGAATGACGATCCGTCCGCCGCGCGGCTTACGTGGAGTGATGCCGATCGGCGGGCAGCCGTGGGACGATTCGAACTCGACGCCCATCGCCGCGAGCGCCTGCAGCAGCGGTCCGACGGGACGGCGCCGGAAGTACTTCTGCGCCGTCATCGTGATCGGCGCGTCCGCGAGCGACGCGAGTCCGATCATGAAGTAGAGCGTTGACCCGGAACTGCCGACGGAGACGACTCTTCGTTTGACGCGATATGGGCCGCCCGTCACCAGGAAGTCGTTGCCGGCAACTTCGATCATCGTTCCGAGCGCGCGCAGAACGTCGATCGTGTACTTGACGTGACGCGCATCGGAGAGTCCGACGATCCGGCTCGTTCCCGACGCGAGCGACGCCAGAATCAACGCGCGATGCGCGTGATACTTCGAGCTCGGAACCTCGACCCGACCGTCCAGCGGTCCGCTCGTTCCTTTGACCAGCAGATTCATCGTCGCTCTACCTCGCGGCTCGCCAAGAGCTTCCGAACGGCGGCGTACGCGCCCTGCAGCACGTCAGCGTGTCACAACTAACGACGCATTCTGGCCGCCGAAACCGAAGGCGTTGACTTGAAACGACGAATACGCGTGTTCGCGTGCTTGCGACATCACCAAGTCGAAGCGCGCCGCGGGATCGATCCGTTGCGTGCCGATTGTCGGCGGAACGCGGCTCTCGTGCATGCCGACGATGGCTGCGATCGCGCACATCGCGCCCGAGCTCGCCATGCTGTGACCGAGATGGCCTTTGATCGACGTGACGATCGGAGGTTGTTCGGCGTAGAGCGCGTCGATCGCGCGCGCTTCGGCGGCGTCGCCGACGATCGTGCCCGTCGCATGGGCGTAGACGACGGAACGCTGCGCCGCCGCGCCCGCATCGTCTAAAGCGGCGCGCATCGCGCGCACTTCGTACTCGCCCGACGGATCCGGCGACGTAATGTGATACGCATCGGCGAGCGACCCGTACCCGCGGATGCGCGCCAGAATCGTTGCGCCGCGCTGCGCCGCACGTTCGGCGCGCTCGAGCACCAGGATCGCCGCGCCGTCGCCCATGACGAATCCGTCGCGATCGAGGTCGAAGGGCCGCGAGGCGCGCGCCGGATCCGGATTTCGCGAGAGCGCGCCCGCGCGCACGAGGCTTTCGTACACGATCGGACTCAGCAGCGTCTCGCTTCCGCCGGCGATCGCCGCATCGATCGTGCCGCGCTCGATCATTCCGGATGCCAGGCCGATCGCATCGAGCGACGACGCGCACGCGGTGCTGATCGCGAGCGACGGTCCGTGCAGCTTCCAGTGCATGGCGATCAAAGCGTTCGCCATATTGGGTATCACCAATGCCATGAGCTTCGGCGTCACGACATGTCCGCCGCCGTCGAGGTAGCGGCTCTGCGTCTCGGCGACGAGCGGAAATCCACCCATCGTATTTCCGACGATTACGGCCGTGCGCTCCGCCGGCGGATCCAGCGACGCCTGCGCCAGCGCGGCGCTTGCGGCCACCATCGCGTACTGCGTAAAGCGGTCGGTGTTGCGCAGGGCGCCTGCCGGCAGCTGCGCGCCGCCCACGAAATCATCGGGCACCGCCGCCCAGAAGCCGTTACCGGAGACGCGCTCGCGGTTGTGCATTGGTCCAATGGCCGACGTGCCGTTCATGAGACCGCGCCAGAAGGCGTCGATGCTGCTGCCCAGCGGCGACACCACACCCATTCCGGTAACGGCAACGTGCTCCATCGGGAATGCTTTTCAGACAGCGCGATGCCGGCGGCCTGCATGCGTTTGGATGCTGACGGGCGGCATGAAGGGCGAATCATCCGTCGAAGCGACGATGGTGGAGCGAGGGGTGAACGTACCGCAATCGTATCGGCTCGTCCGCCGGGATGCGCGCCCCGACCGCACCGTCGTACGGCTGCGAACCGGCGCGAGCTTCGGCGGCGATGAGTTGGCGATCTGTGCGGGGCCGTGCGGCGTTGAATCGCACGAACAGCTTCACCGCGCGGCTGAGGGCGTGGCCCAAGCGGGCGCAAACGTTTTGCGCGGCGGAGCGTACAAGCCCCGAACGTCGCCCTATTCGTTTCAGGGCCTCGGAGAAGAGGCGCTGAAGATGCTGCGCGAGGCCGCCGATGCATTCGGCCTAGGCGTCGTTACCGAAGTGCTGGACCCGCGCGACGTCGAGAAGGTCGCAAGCTACGCCGACATGCTGCAGATCGGTACGCGCAGCATGCAAAACTTTCCGCTCCTGCGAGAAGCCGGCGACAGCGACATGCCGGTGCTACTGAAGCGCGGGCTCTCCGCGACGGTGCAAGAATGGCTGTTGGCCGCCGAATATATCGTGCTCCGCGGCAACGACAACGTCGTGCTGTGCGAGCGGGGCGTGCGCTCGTTCGACGTTGCGACTCGCAATTTGCTCGACATCGCCGTCGTTCCGCTGTTGGAAGAGCTGACTCACCTTCCGGTGATCGTCGATCCGTCCCACGCGATGGGAATCGCGCGACTGGTGCCGCCGGTCGCGATCGCAAGCGTGGCGGCGGGAGCCCATGGGCTGCTTATCGAGGTCCATCCCGATCCGCCGAACGCGCTCTCCGACGGCGCACAATCCCTCGATTGCGCGCAGTTCGATCGGCTAATGCGGCGGCTCATGCCGGTCGCTGAGTTCGCGGGTCGGCGGCTGCCGCAACGAGCGGATCGGACCGACGGCGTCGTGTCAGCTCGCGGGTACGAAGCGTAACGCCAAGCCGTCGATGCAGTAACGCAGGTGCGTCGGCGGCGGCCCGTCATCGAAGATGTGACCGAGATGGCCGCCGCATCGCCGGCAGTGCACCTCGGTGCGCTGCTCGAGCAGCGCGTAGTCGTTCTGCGTGGCCGTCGTGCGCGGCAGCACGTCCCAGAAGGACGGCCAGCCGTCGCCGCTGTCGTACTTGACCCGCGAGGAGAAGAGCGCGAGTTCGCAGCCCGCGCAGCGGTACGTTCCGGCGCGTTTCTCGTTCAGCAGCGGGCTGGAGAAGGCGGGCTCGGTGCCGCCTTGGCGCAGAATCTCGTAACGCTCCGGACCGAGCAGCTCGCGCCACTGGGCGTCCGAGTGCGTCACTTCAAAATGCTCGGCGGCGAAGACTCGACGCGACGCGCCAACGAGGCACGCCGCTCCCGCCAGAGTCGCCGCGAAGCGTCGCCGCGTCATCGAACCGGTACGTGACATTGCACCATCCCATGCTTCTCAAAGTAACGCTGGTGATATTCTTCCGCGGGCCAAAATTTCGTCGCCGGAGCGATCTGCGTTACGATCGGACGCGCGTGCCGAGCCTGTTCGCGGTCGCGCGATGCAACGGCGGCGGCGTGCTGTTCATCGTCGTGCGTGAAGATCGCCGACCGGTATTGGTCGCCGACGTCGGGTCCTTGCCGGTTGAGCTGCGTCGGATCGTGAATTTTCCAGAACTCCTCGAGTAACCGATCGTAGCCGACCCGTTGCGGATCGAAGGTTACTTGCACGGCTTCGGCGTGCCCGGTCGAGTGGCCGCAGACTTGCCGGTACGTCGGATGCTCGGCATGGCCGCCGGTATACCCCGAGACCACCTCGATGACGCCGGGCACTTGCCGAAACGCCGCTTCGACTCCCCAGAAACAACCGGCCGCAAAGGTCGCCGTCTGTGTGTCCATCATTACTACAACGGGGCGCGCTCGAGCTCGGATGCATCGCCGCTGCGGAATTGTGCCATGAAGGCGTCCACATCGGCCTGCGCGACGCCGGCGGCCAGCAGTCGCGCCGGCAGTTGATGGTCGTTCGCAGGCGGCGTCACGTACATAAACGGGGCGTTGGGTCCGCGCGATGCCACCGTGCAGCGCCCCGCCGCGGCCGGGATCAGTGCGGTCTGATAGCGCTCCAGAACCGCGCTTCCGCCAGCCGCGCTCACATCCATCGCGTGGTCCAGCGTCATCAAAATCAACGGGCGGTCCGACGTCGCCATCGTCGCCGGTTCGGCAACGGCGGTCACTCGCTCGACGATGAAATTCTCGTCCGCAATCAGTGCGGTTCGGTCGAGCCCTTCGAAGTTGTATTCGATCTGGCGCAGCGTCCCGCTCGTCGTCTGCGCGTAGTCCAGCACGTCGGCGGCTTTCTCGACGTGCAGTTGGCGCGGTTTGCCGTCAAGCCCGAGCCGGTTGTAGTCGAACATCCGGTACGTAAGGTCGGAGGCCTGCTGCGTCTCGAAGACGGTCACCCCGGGCCCGATCGCATGGACCAAGCCGTGGGGAATGTACACGGTGTCGCCTTCCTTCACCGAAATCTTGCGCAGCAACTCGCCGAGAGTTCCGTCCGCCACACGAGCTTCGTACTCGTCGCGCGACGTGTCCCGGTTCCAGCCGTAGACGATTTCCGCATCGGGCTGCGCGGCCAGGACGTACCAGCATTCCGTCTTGCCGAACGGCTGATGCTCGACGCGCTGGGCGTACGCGTCGTCGGGGTGCACTTGCACCGAGAGCCAGTCGTGCGCGGTGATGATCTTCGTGAGCACGGGGAAGATTCGCGACGAGTCGACGTCGCCGAGCAGCCGCGCGGCTAGTCGCGCGCGCAACTCTGCAACGGTCGAGCCGCTCAGCGGCCCGTTGCGAACCCGATCCTCATCCCAGCATTCCCACGATTCCCCGAGACGCGCGTTCGGATCGCCGTTCTTACCGTACAGTTTGACCAGCTCGTCACCTCCCCACACCTGCGTCGTGAGCTTGGGATCGAGGAGGTACGGATAGAGCGCGTCGCTTGCCATCGTCATTGCACGGTTACGCTCGGCCCTCTCAAATTCCCATTCCGCGCGCCGTGCGGGGCGCCGCACGTGGGCACCGCGAAGCATGCGTGCGTGCACCACCTCCACATCGGGATCGGTTCGAACCTCGGCGATCGCCAGAGCAATATTCTGGCGGCGCTGCAGCGGTTGCGCGCGCGGGCGACGATCGTGGCCGTTTCATCGTTTTATGAGTCCGAGGCCGCCCACGGCGCGGAAGGCCCGGCGTACTTGAACGTGGCCGCTGCTTTGCGTACCGAGCTCACGCCGGACGAGTTCAAGCGCTACGCGCGCGAGGTTGAGTTGGCCGTCGGGCGTGCGCGGGGAACGAAGCGGCTCGCGCCGCGACCCATCGACGTGGATTTGTTGGCGGTCGACGGGACCATCGTCGAGCCGCACCTCGACGTGCGGCCTTACAACGCCGCACCACTCGCGGAAATTGCTCCCGAGCTCGCCCTGCCGCCGAGCAACGGCAGCGTTCGCCGGCGCGAGCGCGCATTGCGCTTCGACACCGATCGGCAGTCGGAAGAACCCGAGGTGCGTCTCTCGTTGGAACGGGCCGGCGTCTCCGGCGTGCGGCGCGTCGTGCACCTGGAGATCGACGGAAAACCGCGCGCGTACAACGGTGAGTTCGCGATGGTCGCCGACTTGGCGCCGGATAAGGCGGGCGTCCACATGTCGCGATTCGCCGAAATCCTGGAAGAGGCAACGCTCGACGTGCTGTCGCGCGATGCGCAGCCAGCGCGCGTCGAACGGCTGGCGGAGGCGATCGCGACCGAAATCGTTCGCAGCCAACGCGCCGTCTGCGCCGACGTGCGGCTACGCGCGGATTTCGGTCTGGAGCGCTGGACGCCGGTGAGCGGCAGGCGTGGCGAAGAGACCTACACGCTCGTCGGGATCGCGCACGCGGACGCCGGCGGCACGCGCCGGATCGTCGGCGTCGAAGCGGAAGGCATGACGGCTTGTCCCTGCGCGCAGGCGATGGTGCGGGAACACGCGATGCGCCAGTTGGGCGAGGCGGGCTTCAGCGAGAAGGACGCGACGCGCGCGCTCGATGCGTTGCCCGTCGCGACGCACAATCAGCGCGGCCGCGGCGTGATTCTCTTAGGCGCGGACGAACGCCATGCGGAGGCGATTCGCGCGGAAGATCTGGTCGAAATCGTCGAGAACTCGATGTCGAGCGAGACGTACGACCTGTTGAAGCGCCCCGACGAGTTTTTCGTGGTCAACAAGGCGCACCATAACCCGCGTTTCGTCGAAGACGTGGTGCGCGGCATTCTGGCGCGCGCGCTCGACGTCTACGCCGACCTGGACGACTCGACGTTCGTCTTCGCCAGTCAAATCAACGAGGAGTCCATTCACAAACACGACGCCTTCGCCGAGGGCTTCGGACTCTTCGGCGAACTGCGCGCGGAGCTGGCGACGGGATCGCACGTGACGCCGAAGACCGACATCGCGACGTGGCTGCGCACGCGCCCGTCAGCGATCCTGCCGTAGCGGCGTTCCGGCGTGCTCCAGCGCCGCGATGCGCGCGCGCAGCGACGGATGTGAGCCAAAGAGCGTTTCGTACCACCGCGGAGGATCGTCGTCGGCCAAGTTCTGGTCGCGCAGCCGCGCAAATGCGGCGGCGCCGGCGGCCGCATTCTGCGTCGCCGCGACGGCGAAGCGGTCCGCCGCCCACTCGCGCGAGCGCGAGAATGCAAAGAGCAGCGGCCGCAGCGCTTGCGATGCGAGCAGCATGACGGCGTAAATCCGCAATAGCAGGAGCGGACGGTCCCGCAGCGCGTCGCGATCGTTGCGCGAAACGGCGCCGTTCGCCACCAAAAAGAGCGTCGTGGCGAGCACCTCCCCGAGTCCGATCAGCCGCCACGTGTCGCGGTGGATATAGTGGCCGAGCTCGTGCGCGACGACGAACTCCGTTTCGTCCTCCGGAAATGCGTCGGCCAGCGTGTCGCCCACCACGATGCGGTGCGTCGCGCCGATGCCCGTGACGAACGCGTTGGCCTTGCGCGTCTGACGGCTCATGTCCATGCGCAGAATCGCCGCATCGCCGACGCCGTACCGGCCGGCCAAGGCGCGCAGGCGTTTCTCGAGCGGCCCTTCCACGGGCGTAAACGCGTTGAATAAGGGCATGATATAAATCGGCACGATCAGATTGCCGAACACGAAAAGAGGAAACGCTCCCGCGCTCGCGAGCCACGGCCAGCACCGCGGTGTTCGCCGCACCGCCGCGCCGAACAGCGTCGCGACGATGCTCGCCATCACCGTCGCCACCAGCGTGCTCTTCGCGTAATCGCTCAGCCAGCTCGAGCGCGTTTGATCCGTCAGTCCGTAGCGGCGTTCCAGCGCGTGCTCTTCCACGAACGCGACCGGCAGGTCGGCGAGCGCAACGGCCAACGAAAACACGCCGCCGAAGAGTGCCGGACGCAATGCCGCCGGAACGCGGACGCTCGCGCGGTCGAGTGCCGCACCCGCCGGCCCATAGGCAAACGCCGGCGTCGCCACGAGGCCGCGAACGGTTGCTGCGACTTCGAGTGCGCGGCGAGCGCGCGCATATGCTTTGGCATCACGTGGACGTGACGGTGCGGGACTGCGCCACTCGCCGATCGCTTCGATCGCGCGCATGGCGGCATACCCCGCGGCGACGCCGGCGCCCACGCCCGCGAGAAGCTTCCGCAGCTTCACTCAGCGGCGACCGTACTCGGCCCGCAATGCGTCCTTCGCTTGTTCGAGTACCCGGAGTTGCTTCTTCGGAAGATTCTTGCCGGCACGGTTGATGTAGAACGTGAGCATCGACATTGCCGAGCGATAGGGTGAGCTCTTTCGCCGCGTGCTGCGCTCCGCCGATCGCTTAAGCGACCGCGCAATCGCTCGCGGATCGTCTTGGGTGAAGACATCGGGGTCGAGATCGAGCGCGTTGCTGTTTCGAGTGACGCCTTTGGACCAGCGACGAGTAGCCATTCGTCGGTTCTACCCACTAAGAGGTTCCCTAGACGATCGAGATCGTTTCTTTGTGCTTCGGCCGCGCGGCGAGCTCCGCAACGAGCGCCTCCGCCAAGCGATCGGGCGTCGCGTCTTCGACTTCTTCGATCCTGCCTTCGTCGGCGAGCAGGGCGTTTCGCGGCTCGATCGGCAATCGCGCCAGCACCGGCGCTTGCGCCAGCTCGGCGACCCGCTGCGCATACGATGGCCCGAAGATGTCGTAGCGCCGTCCGGTGTCGGGGGCCACGAAGTACGACATGTTCTCGACAATCCCCAAGACCGGCTTGTGCAACTGATGCACCAAGTTGGCGGCCTTACGCACGATCATCGTCGCCAGCGCTTGCGGCATCGTCACCAAAACGACGCCCTCGATGGGGAGCGACTGCACGACCGTCAGCGGAGCGTCCGACGTGCCCGGCGGCAGATCGACGAGCAAGAAATCCAAGTCGCTCCAGAGCACCTGTTCGTAAAACTGCCGAATGACGCCGGCGACGATCGGGCCGCGCCAGATCATGGCCGTATCCTCTTTATCGGTGAGCAGATTGGCGCTGACGATTTCGATCGCGCTGCGCGAGACCGCCGGCGTGATCAGCGGTTGCGGTTGGCCTTGTGGCGTCGTCTTGTGCGGATCCGCAGAAATCGCGAGCGGTTCTTGCAGTCCGAACAGTTTGGGAATGGACGGCCCCGTGATGTCGGCGTCGAGAATTCCGACCCGATAATGTTTGCGGCGCAATCCGATGGCCAGCAGCGCCGTCACCAGCGACTTCCCGACGCCGCCCTTCCCCGACATGATCGGAATCGCGTGCGCGATCGACGCGCGCCCCGAGAAGGCGCCGGGAGCGCGTCGTTGCGGCAGCCGGTCCGCTTCGTCAATTGGCGGCACGGTGCCCGTGCTGCGCGCTTGCGTGAGGGTGCGCAAAATCGGCGCTACCTGCAAGCCGTGCGCGGCCGCGCCCTGCTCGATCGTCTCGTACTTACTCACGCCGCAGCCGCTGCAGCCGAGTCCGAAGGCGCGCAACACCTCAGCCGCGAGCGGAAAGTCCGCAACGAGCTCGTCGATCTTTGTCTGCGCCGTGATCTCGGCGTGCGTGTTGGGCATGGCTTCTTCGTTGAACCTGCGAAGCGCGCCGGAGTATGCAGGTGGAACGCGCGACGGAGTTCTTGGCCGGAGGATGCGATTCCCCGGTTCGCTCCGGGTGGGCGGTCGGCGGTCCGATGTTCGTTCAAGGCGGCGCGTCGGGCGCCTATGCGTACGACGAAGCGGGGCGCCGCTACATTGACTACGTGATGGCGTACGGACCCTTGTTCTTCGGGCATACGCATCCCGCGTTGACGCGCGATTTAGACGCGCGCGCCGCCGCCGGGTTCGTGTGGGGCACGACGCATCGGGACGAAGTTCGCCTAGCGCGCCGGATTCGCGAGCATCTACCCTCGATGGAGCGTTTGCGCTTCGTCAGCACCGGAACCGAAGCGATGATGAGCGCGGTGCGAGTCGCGCGAGCGTTCACCCGCCGCGACGCGGTTCTCAAGTTTGCCGGAAACTACCACGGCCACTTCGATGCCGCGCTCATAGACGCGGGCGCTTCGGCGGGAGACGGCGCCGGCGGCATCCCGTCGGGCGTACGGCGCGACGTGCTCGTCGCCCGTTACAACGATCTGCGTTCGGTCGACGACGCCGTCAGCACGCGCACGCACGACCTTGCGGCGATCCTCGTCGAGCCGATCGCCGCGAACATGGGGCTTGTTTTGCCGGAGCCGGGCTTCCTGGAGGGATTGCGCGAGCGCGCGAGCCGCTGGGGCGCCGTGTTGATATTCGACGAAGTCGTCACGTGGCTGCGGTTCGGGCTCGGCGGCGCGCAGCGACGACTGCGCGTCGTCCCGGATCTCACCGCGCTCGGAAAAATCATGGGCGGCGGGGTGCCGATCGCGGCGTTCGGCGGAAGGGCCGGCGTGATGTCGGCGCTCGCGCCCCAAGGTGCCGCGTTCACCGGCGGGACGCACGGCGGCAATCCGTTCTGCGTGGCGATGGCGCACCGCGTTCTCGACCTGCTCGAAAGTAATCCGCAGTACTATGCAGACGTGAAGACGCTGGCGGCGCGCCTTGCCGAAGGCTTACGCGCGATCCTGTCGCAGCACGGGCTTCCCTATGCGGTGGTCCAGGACGAATCGGTCGTGGACTTCAAGTTTCGCGCGGGCGCGCCGAGCCGTAACTTCGATGACGTGCGGCGCGCCGACACGAGCGCCTACGCCGGCTACTGTCACGCGATGCTGCATCGCGGCGTTCTCCTTCCCCCGTCGCAGAACGAGGTGATGTTTCTCTCGACGGCTCACAGCGTCGAAGACGTCGATGCGACGCTAGCGGCGGCTCACTTTGGAATTTCGCACGACTCGAAGGCGATGTCGTAAACGCCGACGCCTCCGCCTTTGGGCGATAGTTCCAGCGTGTGATTGCCGAAGCGCGCATTCATCAGCAGGTCGTACGCGCGCGGCTGATCGACGAGCACGTAGGAGCGCTGCGCCGCATCGTAGCGCAGATCCGTTCCCGCGTCCGCCTTCGAAATTGGATGGCCGTCCTGCTGCACGTCCACGCGAACGGCGCGACCCTCCTCGGGACGCAACACCGCCATAAGCTGGATCGCGTGATACCGCAGCCATAAGTGACCGTCGCTCTCGGCCGAGATCGCGGCGCCGGGCGTGAGTCGCCAGTAGCCCTGGAGATAGACGGCGCCGTCTTGCGGATTCGACGATTCGTATGCGAAGTTGGCGTCTTGGCCGGTAGCGCTCCCGCCCGGCACGTTGCGCACCGCGCCGTGCTCGATCAGAACCTCCGCCGTCTGCGGATAGCAGACGGCGCCGGGCTTGTCGTAGCTGTCTTGCGGCAACAGCGGCATCACCGGCGGAAGCGTTAGGCCGGGGTTCGCGGCCTTGAGCAGGGCTTGAATCTTCGCTTCCGTCTGTTGATACGCGCCTTCGCCGAGGACGCTCTCGACGAGCCGTCCGGTCGGGTCGAAGAGATACTCATGCGGCCACACGGTGTTCTCATACCGTTTCCAAATCGCCATACGGTTGTCGAGCACCACGGGCCACACGACGCCCAGCCGTTTGGTCGCCGGCTCGACGTTCTTCGGATCGTGCGTGAATTCAAACTCAGGCGTGTGCACTCCGACGATAACGAAGCCATGGTCATGGTAGCGACGGTACCATTCGCGCAGATAGGGCAGCGTGCGCAAGCAATTGATGCAGGTGTACTCCCAGAAATCCACGAGCACGACTTTACCGCGCAACGCTTCGGGCGTCAGCGGCGCGCTGTTGATCCAAGCGGCCCCCCCATCAAACGAGGGGATGCGATCGCCGGCGGCGCTCGCGGCGCCGGCGAGAGGATTCATCGCCAGAAGAAGCGCCGTTGCAGCCACATGAAGCATTCTCTTCATACCGGTGCTGACGCTTCTTCAGCGCGATGCGTTCTGCCTAGAGCTTCACCTCCGCTCCGAGGTAGAAGTTCAGCGGCGGCGGGATCGTGTTGAACAAACCGTTGGCGGGTCCGTAGGATTGGAGCTGCCACGGCTGCGGCGTGATCCCATTGGCCTTCTTATCGAGCGGGCCCGTTCCATTGTAGAAGTTCGACACGTAGAGGTTGTCGAGATTATTTCCTTGCGGAACGTAGTAGCAGACGTTTCGACCGGCGGGATACGCGGTCGTCCACGGCTCCGACGAACCGCCGAAGCACGTATGGAACAGATTCGTCGCGGTCGCCTGGAGCCGTACCTTCGGGCTGATGTCGTAGGTTGCCGAGAGGTTCGCCACCAGGATGTTGGGGCTCGTATACTGACCGTAGCTTGCGAATCTGCCCGTCTGCGGATTCGGGATGTAGAGATAGCCGTAGGGCGTTGCACCCGGCGCGATCGCGGTCGTGTAGTTGCATTGCGTCGCCGGGAACGAGATGCCGGCTCCCGGCACCTTCGAGGTCAGCGAGTTCGCCGCGCACGAGCGCGGATCGAGCCCGATGATGTCCATCGGCTCGCCGTAGTGCGTGCCCGTGTCGAACTGTACGCTCGGGGTTATCGCCAGCGCGTTGTGGCGATAGTTCAAGATGAGGCTCGACACCCAGGGTGCCTGATAGAAGTTCGGGCCGTAGTTGAGGCTCGGCCCGATGCCGATGTTCGGCGCCGGGTACCATCCCGCCGCGTTTTCGAGCGGCTGCGGTTGCATGTGATAGTACGGATTCAGGATGTTCCCCGACCCCGGCCGGCAGTTGGTGGTCCCACGGCCGAACGTGCCGGTCGTCGGACTCGCCGGCGTATAGCAGGGCGATCCGCCGCCCGCCTTCGTGAGTGCGTTGAAGTAGTCGACGGCGTTGTTGAGGACGGAGATTTGGTTCGGCGCGCCTCCGAGACCCTCGAACTGAACCACCGCGTTGGTGTAGGTGACCGATGCCTGTCCCGACCAGCCGTTGCGGGTGAAGTCACCCTTGGTGACCGCGAGCTCCGCACCGAGATTGTGCGCCTGCCCGTAGGGAATCTGCGTCACGAAACCTCGGCCGATAAAGACCTGCGTCTGCCAGTTGCTGATGTCGGTGAAGAACGGCGAGAGTTTGAAGCTCCAGTCCGTTCCTCGGATGTGGTGTTCGAGCGACATGTCGTACTGTCCCGACGATATGCCGGGTATCGGATGGAACGGCGAAAAGAACCCGAGGTTCATGCTCGACGCCCATACGCTGCGGTCGTCGCCGCTCGCCGAGAGATACTGCACCGACGCCGATAGCGGCGGCTGAACGAACCGGCCGGCGGACGCGCGCAGAACGGTATCGGGCGAGATGGTGTACGTGCCGGAGATCCGCGGCGACCAGTACGTCAAACCGTACGATCCCGGCGAGTTTGCGGTGAAGAGCGGCGCCGCGAAGCCGTCTTGCGTCTTGCCGTTGGGATGGACCCAACCCTTGGCGCCCGTGGTCTGCTCAGACTGGTTGACCGCGGTGTTGCAGTCGCCGTTCACGTAGAACGGCGGCGGCGGAATCGGCGGCGCCAGCGACGGCAGGATAGGTTCCGTCAAGAGCTGATGAGTCAGGACGTTGTAACACGTAAACTTCGCCATGACGTTCGCGTAGTATTGCGTCGCCGGCGTCGACGAGTCGGGCAGCGCGTAGAGGTAGTTGTCGAAGCGGATCCCGCCTTCGAACAAGAGATGATCGCTCGGGCGGAACTGATCGGTCAGCGACAGCGACGCGAACTTCGGGTGGATAGTATTGAGCGAGCCGTTCACGTCCCCCGACCACAGCGTGTTCCACGTCGCGTTCGACGGGCCGGAGAACCCGGTCGGACCGGCGGCCGCATTGCTGACCCAGGTCGGGTGCACGACACCGCCGGCGCTCGTGTCCCAGTAGGAGCTCGGCGAGCACGGCACGGGCTTGCCGCCGCCGGGGTTGCTCGACGAAGGCGCTCCTGGGTCGTAGCATGTCATGGAGGCGCCCGATCCGCTGAAATAGCCGATGGGCGAGGCCGTGGCGATCGTCGAGTTGTTGAATCGCATCACGTTCGCCGTCGTGTAGTTGCCGGTGAACGTCAGGAGGTTCTTATCGCTGATCTGATCGGAGAACTGCAGCTCGCCACCGACCGTGTGGGTGTCGAGCTCGTAGTCGTAGGCTCCCTGGAAGAACGCCAACGCCTCCGGCGAGTTGATCAGCCAATCGGAGTAAAACGAGTACGCGAAAGCGCGCAAATACGCCGTACTGCTGAGCGCGTGCGTGTACTGCAGCTTCGCGATCCCCGTGTCGTTGTTGAGCGTCGTTCCGGCGTTGAACGGCGCAGGCGCGTTCGGCGCCCGATTCGTGTCGCTCGATGGGAAGAAGTAGTTGATCGCGGGCGAGGTTTGCCCGGGGTTCGTCGCGACGGCCGTGCCGAACGGCTTGTTGTAGACGACGCTGTCGAGCCACGGAACGCCCGGATTGTACGGGTACGCGTTGGCGCCGTAGATGCCGCCCGTGCAGCCGCCCTTATTCGGGCAGTACGGGGATCCGGTGTTGATCAGCGTGTACGGATAGATGCCGAACTGCGACGGCGTATCGTAACCGTACGTGCCGAGCGCCGACGAGCTCCAGAGCGCCTGAACGTCGTCGCGCAGTCCGTTGCCGCGCGGAATGCCGAAGTGGAAGTTGACGATGTTCTCGCGGTCGGTGATGTAGCCGGGGAATCCGGCGATGCCGCTCAAACCGACGAAGCAGCCGCCGTTGCCCCATGACATGGTCGCATATGCCGACGGAGGAGCGCCCGTCACGGGATTGCACAGCGCCGTCACGCCGAAGCCCTGCGGTCCGCCGCCGGAGTAGAGCGCCTCCGGCCGGGGAGCGTCGAGCAGGCTCGTGCCGTTGCTGTTGTCAAGCAGACGGAAGGCCTGATTGTACCCCGAGAGCCCCACGTAATACGAGAAGGTGCGGTCGGGCGTCGAGCCGCCGGCTTCGACCGCCGCTTGGTGGTAGAACGTCGGCGTTGCGAGCGAACCGTGGAAGTTGCCGAAGCCCGGAAACGTTCCGGTCTTGATCACCTGGTTGATGAACCCCGACGTGCCGGAGGTCGAGATCGATGCCGGGCCGCCGCCGGTGTAGACCTGCAGCTCTTGCAGACCGAGGCTCGATTCCGTCGAGGTATTGTAGTTGTCGAAGGCGCGGTTCACGGGAATGCCGTCGTACTCGAAGCCCGTGAAGTAGGTGTTCTGACCGCGAATGAACGTGGGCTGCATCCAGCCCATCTGGCCGATGCCGACCAGCACGCCCGGCACCGAAGCGATCGCGGAGTACGCGCTGTTCAAGCTGCCGCCGCCCCCGAGCGGTGCGGCCGCCGCGGCCTGCGTGGAGTTGACGTTATAGATGTCCCCGCCGACTCCCGACTTCACGAGCGCCGCGCCGGCTTGCGACGTGACGCGGGCGATCGTCTTGAGCGACTTCGGCAAGACGAAGGCGAGGTGTTGCGTTTGGTCGGCAAACACGGTGTTGCCCGGGAATGCCGTCGATTGATAGCCCGGCTTCGCGACGTTGATCGTGTACGTGTCGGGAGCCAAAGCTAAGAAGAGAAAGTGTCCTTGATCGTCGGTGACGGCCGTCGCGGACTGCGACGGCGAAACCGCCTGCACCTGTGCGGCGGCGACCGGAGCTCCGGCGTTGTCGCGTACGGTCCCTGCGATGTTTCCGGTCACTCCCGCCAGTGTCCACGTTTCCTGGAACAGGAAGAGACCGATGAGCAGAGCCGCCGCACGCGCAAACCGGAGCGTTCGCTCCTGTTTCATTATTGTTTCCTTTATAAGCGTGCGTTGCGCCTATGGTGGCGCTTGGACTCGCTTATAAAGCGTTGCTCGGTGCGCCTTTTGATGCTCGTTAAGGTGCCTCGGCGATCGGGCACTTTCGCATCAACGAGTTTCAAAAATCAAGTAACTTCAAAACCGCGACGCAGTTAGTCACAATTGCGCTGCATCGCGCATTTGTAAAGAAGGATGCCGCCTATCTACGCCTTCGGATCGTTCCGCTTCGACGTCGCTCGCGGCTTGCTGGCGCATCGGACGGTCGTGAAGGCGCTGCCGGAGCGGTTGGCGCAAATCCTAACGCTCCTGATTCGCGCCAACGGCGACGTCATCGATAAGGATGCGATCGCGTCCCGGATCTGGCCCGGCGGCGTTGTCAGCGAAGGCAACCTAGCGCAGCACATGCATATGCTGCGGCAAATCTTGGACGAGCGTGCACGAGACCGCGAGTATATCGTGACCGTGCGCGGACGAGGCTACCGTTTCGTCGCGCCGGTGACCGTCGTGGTGCCCGAGCTCGCGCTCGCCGCACCGCCGCCCCGGGACGAACCCAACGATGGAACCTTGCGCAGCGATCCGCAGCTACTCCATCACTACTGGCGGGGATCGTACTTGCTCGACAAGCGCACTGCGGAGGCCCTGACGGCGGCCGCGGAACAGTTCGAGGCCGCACTGCAGGTTGATAACGCCCACGTACCGTCGCTGATCGGCTTGGCGCGCGCCTACGCGCTGCTGGCAGAGTACTGGTACGCGTCGGGATCGGTCATGTTTCCGAAGGCCAAGGCAGCCGTCGTTCGCGCGTTGGAAATCGATCCTCGCTCGCCCGAAGCGCGCGCGACGCTGGGCAACATCCTGCTGTTTTGCGACTGGGACTGGGCCGCGGCGGAGCGTGAAATCGAAGCCGCGCTCGCGCTCGGTCCAAAATCCTCGTCGGTGTACGTGAATGCCGCGTGGTTTTACATGTGCAGAGGGTCGAGCGACGTGCAGCTTCGCAGGATGCAGCGCGCGCTGCTCGTGGAGCCGGCGTCGCCTGCGCTGCAGCTCTTTATCGCCCGCATCTTCCTGCACACCGGCGACTACCACCGGGCCATCGATTCCTTTTCCAGCCTCATTGAAAGCGGTGCGGATTTTTCGATCGCGCGCCGCCATCGCGCGCAGGCCTTCATCTTAAGCGGGCGGCCCGCCGACGCAGTCACCGACTTATTGCTGGGGCCGCAAGATCGGGCCGAAGACGTTGCGCTGCGCTTGCCCCTGTTGGCGCGGGCGTACGCCGACTGCGGC
The DNA here is from genome assembly GCA_019240755.1 of Vulcanimicrobiota bacterium. Taxonomy (GTDB): domain Bacteria; phylum Vulcanimicrobiota; class Vulcanimicrobiia; order Vulcanimicrobiales; family Vulcanimicrobiaceae; genus Cybelea. The sequence goes on along the minus strand of JAFAXS010000005.1, from coordinate 20,746 downwards.
GACGTCGAACGGTCCGAAGAAATCTACCGCGCGCTGCGCGAGATGGCGCGCACCGAGTACGTCGTCGGCTTCAATCTGGCGACGGTCGCCGTCGGTTTGAAGCGGTTCGGCGAGGCGCTCGATTATTTGGAAGAGGGGTTGCAGCGCCGCGAGCCGGCGCTGTTGATGCTGCGCAGCCTGCCGTGGTTTGCGCCGATCGCGCAACGCGCGCGCTTCAAAGCGTTGCTCAACGCGATCTGGCCGCCGCCGCGGCTCGAGCTCGATAATCGGGAGCCCCGTACGGCGTAATCGCGTCGCCCACGACCCAGGCGGCGCCCGTGATGAGAACGGTCAACGCGAACTCCGACCAAAAGCCGTGCACGGATCCGTGGGCCACCAGCAACGGTACCCAGACGAGAAGGCCGAAGCCGGCCAGCATCGCCGTCAAGAGCCGTATCGCGAGCAGCGCTTGAATATTGACGAGAATCGCCACGGCGGCAAGCGCAAATGCGACGGTTGTCAGTATCGCCCAAAACATTTGGTTCGGTGGTATCCATGCCGGCACCAGCCTGGCGGTGGGGTGAAGATACACTGCCTGGGCCAGCGTAAATGAAACTGCGGACAGCCCGAACCCGATGCGCGCCGCTTGGCGAAGCGCGGTCGACCCGACCGCGTTCGGGCCGGTCACCGCGTACAAAGCAAGCGCCCCCGACAGCAACGAGAACTGCTCGAAGAAAGCGTCGTATTGCCCGAAGACTGCGGGATGCGCGGCGATGCCGGCGACGCAGGCGAGCGCAAACAGCGCGTAAACGGCGCACAGGAGCAGCGATCCGGCGCGCGCGGTTCGGGGGATCGCGATGGCGACTCCGCCGAGGATCTGCCCGACCATCAGGCCGTTCCCGATCGCGGTGCCGAAGGGGAGGCTCCAGAGTCGCCGGAGCGCCTGCCACGTGTCGGCGTCGTGCCAGAGCAGGGCGATGACGCCGAAGAGCACCGCTGCGGCGCCGAAGAACAGCCGCCCGTAGTAGGCCGATTTCATGCGGTCAGAGCGCCCGCACGCCTGGTTCTGTGACCACGGCGCGGCCGGCCGCGCTCATTCCCGCACCGCGACGGGATAGACCGCCGGGCTGCGCAGTCCGTTGGAGTCCACGCTGCGGACCGCCAGCACGTAGTCGTCCTTGGAGACGGGCACCGTGGCCTGCGCTACGTCTCCCACATTTCGCACCTGCTGCCACTGCGGGGCATCGGTCGAGCGCCAGACGATCTCGTAGGAAACTGCGTCCGGAGCAGCACGCCAGCGCAGCGTCGAGTCGTAGCCGAGACGCTTGAGCACCATTTGCACGGCCGATGGCGGCGCCGGCCCCAGCGCCAGGGTCGCCAGCGCCGCAACGTTCGCTTGCGTCGCGCGCCGCAAGTACGCGCGATCGATGTATTGGGGAAGGTCGCCGTACTGTACGCCGTCTTGAACGCGGACGTTCTGATGCTGGTGCGTGAAGTTCTCGTGCGGTTCCACGAAGCGAATCGCGGCCGAGTATCCCGCGTCCTGAAACGACTCCTGATCGCCGCCGCGCAGGAAACGATCCGCGCGAAAGATTTGGCGAACGCCGAAGTCCGGCAGGTAGAGCGGCACCGTTTCTGCGATGAACCGCGAGAGCTCGCGCGACTGCGAATCGTTCTCCGAGCCCACCAGGTTCACGCGCGCGAAGTCGGCGTGCAGCGGCAGCGCCTGACTGAAGACGCGAATCATGTTGGGCTCCGACGCTCCGTCGCCCCCCAAAGAGTTGCCGATGATGTCGTTGTTGAGGACCGCGAGCACCGGTCTCCCTGCTGCTGCGAGTCCGCGCGCAAAGTGCGACGAGCCCCAGAGCCCGAGCTCCTCGCCGTCGAAGCACGCAAAGACGATCGTGCCGCGAAAGTGCGTTGCGGACATCACACGCGCGGCCTCCAACACCGCCGCGACGCCGGAGCCGTTATCGTCGGCTCCCGGGGCGACGCCCGCGCCGTCTGTGCAATCGCCATCGCAGTCGTCGAAGTGGCTCGACATGACGTAGATGCGACCGGGCGAATCGCCCCGCAACGTCGCAATGACGCTCGATTCGAGCACGGCACGCGGCGTTCTGCGCGTCTTCGGCTGCAGGTACGTGTCGAGCGCAACGGTCATCCGGCCGTCGGCGCCGGCCGCGATCCGGCGAAGCTGCGCCGCGATCCAGTCCCGCGCTGCGAAGACGCCGTGCCGCGCGGTGGAGCTCTGTTCCGAGAAATCGTTGCGCGTGCCGAATGCCACGAGCGCGTCGATTGTCCCCTGCAGGCGATCCGCATTCACAGCATCCACCATCGAAGCGATCGGCGAATACGGCGTGCGGGCCGGTTGCGCCGCGCCGCGCGCGACGGCAAACCCGCCGACGGCGAGGGCGCACAGCAGCGCGAAGAGCTGATGCGGTCTCATGCCGCAACGTTTTACGAGACGGCTTGCGGCTCCTGATTGCTCAGGCGCCGGCCGAGGGTCACGACGGTTCCTCGGACGTGGGCGGGCGCCACGCGATGAGTCGATCCAAAGCGCGTCAGCGCCAAGCGGGCGGTGGCGGCATAGCGCGGCAACGGGGGGATGCTCAACTCGAGTTCGGTCATCTGCGATGCAACCGTTACGTCTCGGTTCCGGCCACGGCGGCATACGCCAACCTGGTCACCGTGTGAATGGCGCGGTACGCGGCGGAGTAATCGTACGCACCGCGCGTCATGATTGCCAAAACGAACGGCGAGTCGCCAAACGGTTCGACGATGGCGATATCGTTGCGCGTTCCCTCGAGCTCGCCGGTCTTGTTGGCAACGCGCGTGCCGCTGGGCAACGCGGCCGGAATTCCGTCTCGGTCCGTTTGCTGCAGCATGATCGAGATCGCGGCCCGGCAGTGCCGCGGCGAGATAATCGTCGGCGTTCCTTCGCGTGCACCTTGTTCTAAGAGGTAGAGCAGCCTCGCCATATCGGACGGCGTTGAGACGTTATCGTGATGATGAACGATAGCGCTGAAGTCCATGAACCGTCGTGCCAACCTGGTCCGCAGCATTCCCGCGCGCTTTGCCATCCCGTTGATCGCGTGCAGCCCGAAGTGTTCGATCAGGAGATTCGCGGCGGTGTTGTCGCTGAGGGTGATCATGGGATAGAGGAGCTCGCGTACGCTCAACCGCGCACCGTCGGAGACTTGGTCCATGAAATCCGAGCCGCCGATCAGCTGGGATTCGTGAAAGGTCACTCGTTCCTCGAGCGCTCCGGGGTGCAACTCTTCGGCGCGAAAGGCCGTGGCCATGATCAGCACTTTGATCGTTGATGCCGTTGGAAAGTGGTCGCGTGCGGCATACGAAATCACCGGCAGTTGCGCTGCCATCGTCCGCGCGTACACGCCGATGTCGCCCGGCATGGATCGCGCGACGGCCGCGATCCGCTCGCGCAGTGAGGTTTGCGCGAGCGCGGGCGCCCCAACGAGCGCCGCGCCGCAACCGTGGAGGAACGCGACGCGCTTCACGAGCCCGTGCCCTGATAGTGGCGCAGGCCGACGAGCCAAAAGGCGTACGACGCGGCAAGCCAGGCGGCGCCGATGACGGGGGTCAGCAGCCCGATCGCGGGGCTGAGGTGGAGTCCGGTATCGCTCTTCTGCAAGAAATAGCTGGCCGGGAAATAGTTCATGAATGCGAACGGAAAGACGAAGGTCAGCACGATTCGTACCCCGCGCGTGTAGATGCTAATCGGGTAGCGGGTGAAGTCTTGCTCCAGCGACATGACCACCCAGCGAAGCGTGTCCACGCGCACGAACCAAAATGAGATAGTCGCGACCGTCAAGGAGATGCCCAGATCGATGAGCGCGCCGCCGAGGACCACCAGGGGCACGAAGATGAGAAAGATCCAGTCCACGCGCACGTGGGTGGCGGTAGTCGCCACAACGAGGGTTGCCACCGCGAGCACGAGGCCGTCGGGTACGATCTGTTGCGGTACGGTCAGCACTTGGAAGAGCGCATCGAGCGGCCGCACGAGAAATCGATCGAAGCGTCCCTCGCGAACGTAGTCGGGGACGCTGACGACGGTGAAGAAGAGCGTGTTGTGAAGTTCGTGCCCGCACATCCACAGCGCGTAGAGGAAGAAGACTTCCCGAAAGCTCCAGCCGTTCATCGACGGAAACTGGCGCATCGTCACGTAGAGCGCGGCGAGCGCCACGCCGTGATAGATGATCGTGAAGAAAAACCACATCACGAAGTTGGCACGATACTCGAGCAGCGTCAAAAAGTTTATTCGCCAGTACTGGAGATACGCGCGCAACATCAATGAAACGGTTCGGTCTCCCGGTGGTGCTCCCCGTTCGAGCGCCGTTTCGGCTCGATCTCACGGTACGAGCGCTCCGCCGCATCGCAAGCAACGTCGTGGACGTCGTCGGCGAGGATGGCGCGTACTACCGCGCGCTTCATGACGGACGAAGAATCGTGGTGCTTGCGGTGCGGCAGGTCGACGCCGGCGCGATCGAGCTGTGCTGCACGGGCGCCGACGCATCGCGTTATGCGCCGGCCGTCGAGCGTATATTGGGCACGAGCGTCGACTTGTCGGCCTGGTACGCTCGAGCCCGTCGCGTCCCGTGGTTGCGGCCGCTCGCCGAGAACTTGCGCGGCGTCAAGCCGCCGACGTATCCGACGCTGTGGGAAGCCTGCGCGCACGCGATCGTCTTCCAGCAGATCTCGATTTACGCCGCAGGCGCGATCATGCGGCGCGCCATCGAACGCTTGGCCGGAGCGGTACGCGCGCCCGGAGTCCGCTGCGTCCCGTTTCCCGCGCCCCGGCGCTGGCTGGAAAGCGCGGACGAGGATCTGTTCGGCGCAGGCCTGTCGCGCAACAAAGTTGCGCATCTGCGCGCTACGGCGCAGGCGTTTCTGGACGGGCGGGTCGACGAAGCGGAGTTGGCGCGCTTGCCGACGGCCGAGGCCGCCGCGCGGCTGGCCGAAAACCGGGGAATCGGCCCGTGGAGCGCGTCCGTTGCGATGTTGCGCGGCTTGGGGCGGCTCGACGTGTTCCCGTTGCGGGACTCCGGCGTCGCCCGCACCCTGACGTTGCTTGCGGGCAATCGGAACGTCGATCAAGCGGAGCTGCTCGAGCGCCTCGGGCCCGTGCGCGGAATGTTGTACTACCATTTGCTGCTGGGGCGGCTAGCCGCCTTGGACGATCACGCGGTTCGACGCCGCACGCCAGACGACGGAGGCGATGGCCGCAAAGGCGACGAGCCAAACGGCCTGTAACGCGATGCTCAGCGCCCACTGCGAGGAAGGAATAACGCCGACGTAGATGAGGAGCGGCGTCGAATAGATGGCCGCAAACGGAAGCCCAAACACGATCCGCCCGAAGATTCCGGGGAAGAGGGTCAATGGAATTATCTGACCCGAGAGCAGGTCCGACGCCCAGCGAACGATCAGCTGCGCCGCAAACGTCTCGAGCGTCCAGAACGCGATGCTGTTCATCAAAAAATTAAGGAAGAAGTTCACGCCGTAACCGATGACGAACGAGAGCGCGAACGCCGCGATCGTCGCTGGGCTCGGCACGTCGATGCGAACGAGAAGCAGCGCACAGAAGAGTGACGGGACGACCAGCACCGCGTGGAGCAGCGTCTGACCTATTCCGTCGCTGAAGAAATACAGAGGCACGCTTATCGGCTTCATGAGGTCGGTGGCGATCGTGCCTTCGCGAACCTTCTCTCGAATGAGCCGCGTGCCGTCAACCTCCAGGATCAGCGACATCAGCATCGCGACGGTCGCGTACGTGATCATGCCGTGTAGCGGCAGATTGATGGGCGCGGCATTTTGCGCGTAGAGTGCGGTCCAGAGCGACCGCAAGATGTACACCCGCAAGACGAGCGAGCCGATCTCGGTGAGGACTTCCATCCGGTAAGTCGCCTCCCGAGCGAACGCTTTTTTTGCGAACTCGACGTAGGGAGCAACCCGCACGCGCACGATCCCGCGTCCTAGCGCTGTTTTTGCCGCTTGATCGCCTCTTGGCGGCGATGCTCCATCTCTTCGAGCTCGAGCATCATGACGTCCACCACTTTGTCGACTTGCGTCGCCTGCGTCGGCGGGGGTTCGTCGGCCGAACGCCGCGGCGTGGGTTTGGTGCCGCGGTGCTCGGCGAGCGTGGCGTCCGATGCGTGCATCTTGCGGAGAAACCGGGCGTACGTTTCCGCGGCGCGCGCGCGGACGTCGTCGCTCGCCTCCAGATTGAAGACGTCCGCGTAGAAATCCATGCGTGCGTGGACGCCGGGCGCCTTCTCGGGAGGATATACGGTCGCCGGGTCGCCGAAGGCGATGTGCTGCATCGGCACGCTGGCTCCGGCCGTCAGACGCGACTTCACGTGGACGATTCCGTTGAGTGCGACCCCGCTGCCGCGCTCGAGCGTCGCCCCGTTAAAAATTTTCGCGCCGGAGGCGACGAAGCAGCCGTCACCGACGGTGGCCCCGACAACGTAGGCGTGCGGTCCGATGATGCAGCGAGCTCCGATCGTCGCCGGAAACGACAGCGCGCTTCCACCGCTCGCTTTGATGACCGCATGTTCCATCACGACGCAGTGCTCGCCGATCTCGATCGCAGCGCCCTCGGCGGTGATGACGGCGCCGTGTAGGACGGCGCATCCCGCTGCGATCGTTACCTCGCCGCTCACGACCGCGGTGGGAGCGACGTAGGCGCTCGAATGGATCTTCGGGCGTTTGGTTCCTCGACTCCGCTCGGAATGACAATCGGTGGAAATTATCATGCGCCGTTCTCCGCAGAGCTCGACTGGTACCCTTCCACGTAAATTCTCCGAATGATCGATTCCAAGTCCGGTTCCTCCAGGCTCACGTCTTCGACGCTGTAGCGTTCGCTGGCTTGGCGCACCAGCAGATCGGCGCGCTGCAGGTTGCGGTTGAACCTGAAGCGCGCGCTCGAGTCCTCGGTGTTCACCAGTTCGGCCCCCTCGAGCGCCGGCCGGGCGACGTGCTCGCTAAACCGGACGATGAGCGTCCGAAACTGGCCGTACTCGGTCTTGATGCGCTCGATATCGCCGTCGTAGATGAGCGTGCCTCGATCGATCAAGATGATGCGCCGGCAAAGTCGCTCCACGTCGGCCAGGTCGTGGGTCGTGAGTATGACGGTCGTTCCGCGCTCTGAGTTGATGCGCGCGATGAACTCGCGTATGGACTCCTTGGCCACGACGTCGAGGCCGATGGTCGGCTCGTCCAGATAGACGACGCGCGGTCCATGCAGCAGCGCCGCGGCAAAATCTCCGCGCATGCGCTGCCCGAGCGAAAGCTGACGCACCGGCGTCCGTAGAAAATCGCCGAGCTGCAAGATCTCGATGAACTCGTCGAGGTTACGCCGGTACTGGTCCCTCCCGATTCCATAGATCGCTCGCAGCAGCTCGAACGACTCGATCAGAGGAAGATCCCAATACAGCTGACTGCGTTGACCGAAGACGACGCCGATGTTGCGTCCGTTCTCCTTGCGCTGGCGCCACGGAACGATTCCCGCGACGCGCACCTCCCCGGAGGTGGGGACGAGAATGCCGGTCAGCATCTTGATCGTCGTAGACTTCCCCGCGCCGTTGGGGCCGATATATCCAACGAGCTCCCCGGGTTCGAGGCGGAAGGAGACCGCGTCAACGGCGGCGCGCTCTTCGTAGGCGCGTGAAACGAGCGACCGCAGCGCACCGAGGGGACCGGGCATCCGCTTCGGCGTGCGAAAGATCTTGCGTAGCTTCGTGCACTCGATGATTGGCAGGACACGACGCTTCGCCATCGCTACTCTTTTCCCGGTGATCGTCACTGTCTCCAACGAGTATGGATGCGGCGCCCTCGCGATCGCGCTGAGCGTCGCGCGGGAGTTGGAGTACGAGTACGTCGATCAGCAGCTGCCGGTCGTCGTTTCTAAGCGCCTGCGCGTGAGCCCGGAGACGGTTGATGCCAGCGAGGATGGCGGACGCTCGTTGGGCCAGCGCCTGCTGACGAGCCTCGAGCGAGCGACGCCGGAACTGGCCCAATCCTCGGCGGCCGAGCCGCCCGACGAAGAGCTCGTCGCTGCGGTGGCCGACGCCGTTCGCGACTACGCATCCCGCGGGAACGTCGTGATCGTCGGGCGCGGAGCCTCCGCGATTCTCGGCGCGCGCGATGACGTTCTGCGCGTGTTCATGCACGGGCCGCGCGCGTGGCGCGTGAGCAACATCGTGGCGGCGACCGGCGAGCGCCCCGAGACCGCGGAAGCCGAAGTCGACCGTGTCGATCGCGCGCGCAGCGCCTATATTCGGCAGTGGTACGGGCGTACGTTTGGCGACGTCCGGGACTACGATCTCTGCATCGATACGTCGCGACTAACCGCCGATCAGTGCACGGCGTTGATCGTCGCCGCGATCCGCGCGCGCGTGGCGTGATTCAAGAAGTTGCCGCGCGTCCGGTGCCGCTCTACGCGGCGCTGCGCTTCCGCGATTTTCGGCTTCTGTGGCTTGGCCTGCTAATCTCCAACCTCGGAACGTGGATGCAGTTCACGGCGATGGGATTCTTCGTGGCGCGCATCGCCGCGTCGCCGCATCAGGCCGCCCTGTTTCTTGGCGTCCTCGGTGCCGCGCGCGCCGTGCCCGTCTTGCTGCTCTCGCCGCTCGCCGGCGTCGTGGCCGATCATCTGCCGCGACGCCGCGTCCTGCTGGTGACCAACGTAACGATGGCGCTCTGCGGCTTGATGCTCGCGGTGCTGTCGACGATGCATCTTCTGAATCTCGCGGGTCTCGTGGCGATTTCGGCACTCAGCTCGGCGGCGATGGGCTTCGATTCGCCGACGCGACAGAGCTGGGTACCGCTGCTCGTGGACCGCCGTTACGTCGGCAATGCCGTTGGCCTGAACTCCGTAGCGTTCAATGCGCCGGCCGTCGTGGGGCCCGCGATCGCCGGAGGGTTGATCGTATGGGCGGGCGTCGCGGGCGCGTTTTATTGCAACGCGGCGGCAACGCTGGCCGTCGTCGTCGCCGTGCTCTACATGCGACCGTCGCCGCCATCGGTGACGCGCAAGGAGCCGACGTTGCGGGCCATGCGCGAGGGGATCGCGTTCATCGTTCGCCACCCGGTGCTGCGTTGGATTATGCTCTCCCAACTGATTACGGCGCTGCTCACGCGACCCTACAGTCAGCTTGTCGCGGCCCTCGCGGTCAACCTTTTGCACGCGGGGCCGCGAGGCTTAGGCTGGAGCGTCTCCGCCATCGGCGCCGGCGGCTTCGGCGGCGCGCTGGTGACGGCATACTTCGCCCAGCGCGAGCGGCGCGCCGCGCTTTGGCTGCAATCCGGGCTCTTGATGTCGCTCAGCGTCTTTGCGCTGGCGTTCGTGCCGGCGCTGGCATTCGCGCTCCCCGTGCTCTTTGCCGCGGGCGTCGGAACGCTGGCGTCGCTCGGCGTCACCAACACGTTGATTCAAACCTTATCGCCCGATGCGCTGCGAGGTCGGGCGCTCTCCATCTACACGATGATCGCGATCGGCGTGGTTCCCCTTGGATCTTTGGTGGACGGCGCGATCGCATCGGCTATCGGGTTGCGCCAGTCGTTTGCGCTCGCGGGCGCCGTCTGCGCGGCCATGTTCGTGGCGATCTGGATGTTTCGCCCGATCGTGCGGACGATTTAGGTTCCCTCGAGCATAAAAAAGCTCCGCCGGCAAAATGCCGGCGGAGCTTGATGAGGACCGTCTTAGGCGGCGGCCTTCTTGCGGCGCGTCGTTTTGCGCGCTTTGCGGGCGCCCTTGCGGGCGACTTTGCGCACTGTGCGAGCGCGTTTGCGTGCGGTTTTACGCGTCTTGCGAGCGGTCTTGCGCGCGGCTTTGCGGGTCTTGCGACCACCCTTGCGTGCCGCTTTACGCACCTTACGACCGACCTTGCGCGTAACTTTACGGGCCGCTTTGCGTGCTTTGCGCTTTGGCGCGGCTGCCGCGGCCTTCTTTCTACGTTTTGCTGCCATTGGTCGTGGCATCATCCTTTCTCTGGTCACAAGCGACCAGGGGTGTTGCCTACCTTATACAGTATTACGAGCGCTAATGCAAGTTTTTGCCGACGACGGCACGCGCATCGACGCGAACGTTGACGGCGTGCAAGGCGCGCACGCCGTCGTTTTGATCCACGGTTTTCCGCTCGCGCGCGGCATCTGGGACGCACAGCGCGCACCGCTCGCGCGCAATCACTTCGTCATCACTCCCGACCTGCGCGGCTTTGGAAAATCCGGTGTGCCCGAAGGTCCCTATCTCATGGAAACGCTGGCATCTGACGTCGCGGTGCTGCTCGATGCGTTGGGTGTGCGACGCGCATCGCTCGCGGGACACTCGATGGGCGGATACGTGGCGCTCGCGTTTGCGCGCATGTTCAGCGAGCGCGTTGCGCGTCTCGCGCTCGTGCCGAGCCGGCTCGGCGCGGACACTCCGGAGCAGGCCGCTGCGCGCCGAGCGCTAGCGGACGTCGCGGAGCGCGAGCGTTCCATCGAACCGGTGATCGGCGCATACGTGCCGCGATTGCTCGCGCCCGACACGCCGTCGCAAGCGCCGGAGGTCGCGCGCCGCGCCTATGACGTCGCGCGCGGCACGAGCCCTCGGGGCGCGGCCGCCGCTCTCCGCGGCATGGCGCTACGGGCGCCGTCGGAGGATATCGCCGAGGATCTCGACGTCGCGGTGCTGATGCTGGCCGGTGGGTGCGATCAGACGATCCCCATGCAGGAGGCGCACGAGATTGCGGCCCGCTTTCCGCAAGGACGATTGGTCGTGTGTCAGCGCAGCGGTCACCTGCCGATGTTGGAAGAACCTGACTGCGTTAGCGCCGCGCTGGAGGAATGGCTGCGCGACGAGCCGCGTTAGCGGATGATCGGGAGCCTCGGCTTGCGCCAGATCCACGTGTAGAGGAAGTAGGCGCCGATGACGACGGCGGCAATGACGGCCGCGATGACCGCGATCTTCAACAGGAAGCCGGCGACGACTAACACGACGATCGCAATGGCGACGACCGCCGTCAAGCGGAGGAACAGCGCGAGCATCGGATGCATGGTGGTACGCATAGCGTTTTTAGCTACCGGCGGGCCCGCGGCGAAGTTTCAGGCGCTGCCCAAGCGCCGTAAGTAGTCGAGGCAGCAGTACCCCGCCGCGATGGATCCGCCGGCATCGATCGTGCCGTCCCGGAGCATCTCGCGAAACCGTTGCAGTGGTGCGACCTCCACCTGTAGGTGTTCGGTTGGATCGAGCCGCGCGTCGCTGGTCTTGCGCGCTCGCAGTCCCAGGTAGACGTACGCGCGCGCCGGCGAGCGCACGGGCTCGTGCAGATACACTGCGACGCGGCGGCAGTCTTCGGTCGCATACCCTGTCTCTTCGGCGAGCTCGCGAATCGCGCAGTCGCGTGGGTCTTCGCCCTCCTGCAACATTCCGGCGGGAAGCTCGAGATGGATCGCGTCGGAGCCGTAACGGTATTGACGAACCAGCACGACCTCGTCGTTCGGTGTGAGCGCCATAATTGTCGCGTACCCGGGTGACTCGCGCACGTAGTATTCCGGCGCGATGGTTCCGTTCGGCAGCACGAGCTCGTCGACGCGCAACCGCATGTACGGCGAGTCGACGATGTAGCGTGACGACCGGCGTTGCCAGCGCGGCTTCTCCATCGCGCCCACAACTACCGACGAAGCGTTTGACCTTCCTTTCGCGAAGCCGTTGCGATGCCAGAAACCTTACTGGTGGTAGGCGGCGGAACGATGGGTGCCGGCATCGCCGCCGTGGCCGCAACCGGGGGTTACGAGGTAGAACTCGTCGAGCCGCAAGTCGACGCGCGCGAACGCGCCGCACAATACTTCGAGCGCGAGGAAGCGCGATGCGGCGTCGAGGGCCTCGCGGCACGAATCCGCTGGAACGCAGAAATTCCGAGCGGTTCGGAAGCGACGGTGGCGATTGAGGCGGTGCCGGAGCGCTTCGAGATGAAGCGCCAGGTCTTCGCCGCGCTCGCTCGCGCGCTTGCGCCGGATGCGCTGATTGCAACGAACACCTCGTCGCTGAGCGTCGACGAGCTCGCGGACAGCGTATCGAATCCGCAGCGCGTGATTGGGCTGCATTTCTTCAACCCGCCGCCGCGAATGCGACTCGTCGAGGTCGTGCGCGGAGCGCAGTCGAGCCCGGACGCGGTCGAGCGAGGTCTGGCGATCGTTCACGCACTGGGAAAGACGCCGGTCGTAACGGCAGATACGCCGGGATTCATCGTCAATCGCGTTGCCCGGCCATTCTATCTTCAGAGCCTCCGCGCTCTGTGTCGCGGCCTTGCCACCGTCGAAGAGCTCGACGCATTGGCGCGCGGCGCGGGCTTTCGCATGGGACCGTTCGAGTTAATGGACTTGATCGGCCTCGACGTCAATCTGGCGACGACGCAGTCGTTGTACGAGCGTACTGGATCGCCACGCTTCGCTCCGGTCGCTTTGCAAGAGGAGATGATCGCGCGCGGCGAGCTCGGACGCAAGAGCGGCGTCGGCTTCTATCGCTATGACGAGGGTGTCCCATCCCGTTTCGAGCCCGGCGTTGCGCCCACGTCCGATTCTGCGCTCGCGGAGGAGAACGTCGCGGTCGTGGGGCTCGGCGACCTCGCCGCGGAGCTCGGCGAAGCGGTGGGCGCACGGTACGCGCACGTCCAGCGCGTCGAAAATGACGACATGCTGCCCGATCTATCGGCCCAGACGACCATCCTCATCGACACCGGCGACGGCGTCGCCGATCGCAGCGGCGTTCTCGAGCGGCTCGATGCGGCCTTCGGTCCCGAAACGCTGTTGATCGCCGACGCGTACGCTACCGACGTGAGCGCCTGCGCGCGTCGGCTGCGTCACCCGGAGCGATTGCTTGGATTCGGGATCCTAGATTCGTTGCACGCGCAACGGATCGTCGAGATCGTCGATTTAGAGTCTACGAGCGATGAGACGCTGGAGCTTGCGCAAGAATTTTTTGCGGTGCTAGGTAAGGCGAGCATCTTGGTGGAGGACGCGCCGGCGCTGTTCTTGGGCCGCACCGTCGGATCGATCGTCAACGAAGCGATGATTGCCGTGCACGACGGCGTCGCTTCACCGGAAGACATCGATACCGCCATGCGATTCGGCGCGAACTATCCGCTCGGCCCCATTGCCTGGGGGCGAGCGATCCGCGGCGCGCGAATTGGCCGGATCTTGCGGCGCCTCGCAGACGACGAGGGAAGCGTCTTTGCGCCGCATCGTTCGCTGTGGCTGCTCGACGTCGAAGAGGTCGAAGAGGAAGCCGCGTCCGCGGGAACCGCGCATGAAGCGTGACGTTTGGGTGATCGACGCCGTACGAACGCCGATCGGCCGCGTCGGCGGAGTGCTCGCCGGAGTGCGCCCCGACGACTTGGCGGCGGTGACGCTCCGTGCGCTCGTCGATCGAACGGCGATTGCGCCGGACGCGATAGACGACGTCTATTTGGGCGCGGCGAATCAGAGCGGCGAAGATAATCGCAACGTCGCCCGCATGGCGGTGTTGCTCGCCGGCTGGCCGGTTGAAGTTCCGGGCGTGACGGTGAACCGGCTCTGCGGTTCGAGCCTTCAGGCGATCAATTCGGCGGCGCAGGCCATCGCATTCGGCGAAGGCGACGTAATGGTCGCCGGCGGCGTCGAGTCCATGACGCGGGCGCCGTACGTGTTGCCCAAAGCGGAAGCGGCGTTCGCCCGGCACCAGCGCATCTTCGATACCGTGCTTGGCTGGCGCATGGTCAATCCCAGAATGCCCACCGAGTATACGATATCTCTTGGCGAGACCGCCGAGCGCGTCGCTCAACGCTACGCGATCGACCGGGCCGAGCAAGACCGCTTTGCGTACGAGTCTCAAATGAAGTGCAACGACGCCACGGCGCGGGGCGCGTTCGCGGATGAGATAGTGCCCGTGGAGATTGTAGGCGAGAAGGAGCGGCGAGTGGTCACGCGCGACGAGCATCCGCGTCCCGACACGACGATGGAGCGCTTGGGCAGGCTCGCTCCGGCATTTGCGAGCGACGGCACTGTAACCGCCGGAAACTCGTCCGGCATCAACGACGGTTCGGCCGCGTTGCTGCTCTGCGAGGCGGCGGTCGCGCGGCGAATGGGACTCTCTCCCATGGCGCGGATCGTGGCGTGCGCGTCGGCTGGCGTGGCGCCGGACCTGATGGGCTTGGGACCAATCCGCGCAGTGCGCAAGGCGCTCGCGAATGCGACAATCGACGTGGGGCAGCTCGACTTGATCGAAATCAACGAGGCGTTCGCATCGCAGGCAATCGCGTGCATGCGCGATCTGGGATTTGACGGGCAGCGCACCAACGTGAACGGTGGAGCGATCGCACTCGGTCACCCTCTGGGCGCAAGCGGCGCGCGCATCGCGACGACGCTGCTGCACGAACTGCGCCGGCGGCGGGGCCGCTTTGCGCTGGCGACGATGTGCATCGGCGTGGGGCAGGGCATTGCAACGGTATTCGAGCGCATCGAGGAGAACGCAGCCGCATGAGCACCTTGGTCGAGGCAACAAAAGCGCAGCTCTTCATCGGCAACGCGTGGCGCCACGCCGGCGACGGCCGCACCTTCGAAGACTTCAATCCGGCGACCGGACAGAAGCTCGCCGACGTTGCTGATGCGACGCGTGACGACCTGAATGCGGCGGTCGCCGCGGCACGGCGCGCCTTCGACGGTGGAAAATGGCCGACGATGGCGGCGTCGCGCCGCGCGAAGATCATCTACAAGATGGCGCAGCTGATCTCGGAGCGCAGCGCGGAGATCGCAGCGCTCGAAGTGCGCGACAACGGTAAGGCGATTGCGACGGCCAAGGGCGAGTTGGGCGCGATCGTCGACTGCTTCGAGTTCTATGCGGGCGCGGCGACCAAGAATTACGGCGAAACGATGCCGCCGCCGTTGCCGACCTATTTGGCGAGCACGGTTCGCGAGCCGGTCGGCGTCGTCGGCGCGATCGTTCCGTGGAACTTTCCGCTCTTGCTGGCATCCTGGAAGGTTGCGCCGGCGCTCGCGACGGGGTGCACGATCGTTCTCAAGCCGTCATCCGTCACGCCGCTGACGGCGATCGCGCTCGGCGAAATCGCGCTGGAGGCGGGGCTTCCAGAGGGCGTGCTCAACGTCGTGACGGGCGCGTCGGATCCGATCGGCGCGTGGCTCGTCGAACATGCCGACGTGGATAAAATCGCCTTTACCGGTTCGACGGCTACGGGAAAGAGCGTCGCCGCCGCTGCAGCCGCTACTCTGAAGCGCGTGACGTTGGAGCTTGGCGGTAAGTCGCCGTCCGTCGTGTTCGACGACGCCGACGTAGATGCAGCGGTCGCCGGCGCTTTATACGGCGTCTACTACAACGCGGGCCAGTGTTGCGAGGCACGTTCGCGCATCTTGGTGCAATCCGCGATCTTCGATCGCTTCGTAGGGAGTTTTTCGGAAAAGGCCGCGCGGCTTCGCGTCGGCGACCCGCAAGATCCCCAGACGCAGATCGGCGCGATCACGGTGCGGGATCAATTCGAAAAGATTCGCAGCTATTGCGACGTCGCGCGAACTGAGGGCGCCCGCGCGCTCTTCGGCGGCGAGGCCGCCGCGATGGAGGGTGCGTTGGCATCGGGGATGTTCTGGAGTCCGACGGCGTTTGAAGCTCAGAGCACGCATCGCATCGCGCAGGAAGAGGTTTTCGGACCGGTCGCAACCTTCACTCGTTTTTCGGATGAAGCGGAAGCAATCGCGATCGCCAACGCCAGCGAGTACGGCCTTGCCGCCAGCGTCTGGACGACGAACCTCGGCCGGGCGAATCGCGTCGCTCGAGCGATCCGCAGCGGCTCGGTCGCCATCAACACGCCGTACGCGGTATTTCCCGGCGTGCCGTTTGGCGGATATAAGCAGTCCGGATACGGGCGAGAGCTCGGCATGGAAACGATGCGACTCTACACCGAGACGAAAAGCGTGCTGACGTACATCGGCGAGAAACCGATGAATCCATTTGGGGTATAGGCGTACGTATGCGAGAAGCGCTGAAGATCGGGCAGCAGTACAGCACCACCTATGGAACCCTGTGGAAGGACGGAACCTACTTTCCTCGCGGCACTGAAGTCACCATCGTCGGCCTGCACCTCGATCAAGGATTTTGCGTCCGCTTTCCCGCGACGGTCGAGGGCGAGCCGCTGGAGACTTGGGAAGACTGGACCGAGGTGGATTTTCTCGCCGAAGAGGGCTCTATCGAGCGGCCGAGCCGGCCGCTCTCGCACGCAGTCTTGGCGGAAGCGCGCGACGTGTTGTCAGAGGCCGAAGACGGCTGCCATCTGCACCTTCACGACGACGATAACGGCTGAGCGTTTCGGTTAGGGGACCTCAGGTTCCCAGGATGATTTGGCTGTGTTGCCAGAGCGCCCAACTGCCGCATTGCGATGACTTTTGATGTGGGCCGAGCAGCGCCACCCAGCAGTAATAACTGTCGGGATCCAGATGATAGAAGTGGGCCACGCCCTTCGCATTGGTCTTTATCGTTTCGAAGGGCTCACCGGGACGAGGGCTCGACGTAGATTTCGGCGTGGACTCTTGAACGGGAACTCCCGGCGCGGGCGTCCCGAAGACCGTCACCAAAACGCTGGTCTTCTTAATTGAAGGATCGGGGCTCGGGGTGCTCGGCGAGCTCGACGGCCCAGGCGGCGAGACCGAGGCGGAGTTGCTGTGGCAGGCCGCAACCGCCATGGCAACGATCGCAAGAATAACGAGGAAGCGTTTTGGCATGGGCGCGGGCCTTCGACGCCTCAACCGCTCCCCCCGTTTGCCTCGCCAGCGCAGAGATGAAAGTATCGTTGCGATTTGGTTTCGAGCGCAACGTAATATTCCCGAAAGAGCGACGCCGCTGCCGTGCCAGGCCAATGCGCCGGCAGAAGTTCGCTCGGCAGGCCCGGGTCTATGTACGCGAACTTGCGATAGTCGTGAACGAGCCACAGACGCTCGACCAATGCGGCTTGGTCGCCAAGCGCCGCGGTAGTTCGTTCGTGCTCTAAGCGAGGAGCGTACCGAGCGATAAATCCACGGTACGCGAGCGCGATCGACTGCACGTCCCAACAGCGTTCGAGCAGCTCCCGATCGGAGAGCGGTCCCCGGTAGACGCTCTCGAAGAGCGCCACGGCGTGGAGGGTCTCCGTCGTGCGAGCGGCCTCGCGCGCCGCTTCCAGTGTGTCGGCCGGCGAGATCCAAGTTGAGGGCGACAGAACTCCCCAGCCCAAAACGCTCAACTCCTTGCGCAGGCTCTCGCGGCGCTTGCGGTGCGCTTCGCCGATGGCATAATCGAGAACTCGCCAGCGGCCGTCCCACTCGATGATCGGCCCATAGATCCGCGGGCTCAGCTCCGCGATGCGCCGGCTGCCGCGCTCCGTCACCGCGTAATACGCTCGTGCCCTCTCGCGCCGTGCCCGCAGCCAGCCTTGGCGGCTCATCCGCGAGACGGCCTGGCGCACCGCGGGCGCCGAAAGTCCGAATGCTCCCATGATTTGGATCAGCGCGCCGACCCGCAGCCAGCCGCTTCCTCCGGAACGCGCGACCACGTCGCCGTAGAGTGTAAAGATGAAGGAACTCGGCCGAGCGACGCTGCGCTTAGCCGCTTCTGCGGGCGCCGCCGAAGCCGGTGAAGTCAAGGGTTGACACCTCCGAAGCCGAGGCCTAATATAACGATATTCCTGACGACCGACAAAAATCCGTTACATTTGTGGAAGGTGACTGTGAATCGCGTTTCGACGTTTGACGACTGGATCGGCATGCTCGACGAGTGGAGGCGCGATATCGGCCTCGATCGAGAGCTCGTCGACCGGTTCATGCCCGGATATCAGTTTGAGGCGAAGTACGGCGAGCTGCCGACGCCGGAGATTTACTTCGGCGATTTCAAGGGTGAGCGCCGCTGGGAGCGGGTTCGGGAGATCCCGGATCAGCGTATGCGTGACGCGGTGCTGAACATGATCGTCTATCAGGGCGATACGGAGTTTGCCTCGAACGAGCAGCAACGTTTCCTCGTAAACAACGCGCCGACCGAGTACGACCTCGCCTCGCTGGTGCGCATCATGGTCGAGGAGACGCGGCATGGCTACCAGATGTGTCACCTGATGGTCGAGCACTTCGGCAGCGAGGGAAAGATCGAAGCACAGAAGATGCTCGAGCGGCGCGCCTTCGGGAAGAAGAATCGTCTGCTCAACGCCTTCAACGAAGACGTGACGCACTGGCTCGACTTCTTCGCGTACACGAACTTCATGGACCGCGACGGCAAGTTTCAGCTGACGATGCTCTCGCACTCGAGTTTCGCGCCGCTCGCCCAGTCGATGGGTCCGATGCTGCGTGAAGAGTCGTTCCACATGGGCACCGGCATCACGGGCTTGCGCCGAATCGCGAAAGCCGGCGTCATTCCGGTGGATCTGCAGCAGAAGTACTACAATAAATGGTTCTCGGGCTCGCTCGACCTCTTCGGCACCGATCATTCCGGCTCGGCCCAGTGGGCGTACACCTGGGGCATCAAAGGCCGGGTGGACGAGGATAAGACCGCGGACGGAGCCGACAAGGAGCGCCTCAACGAGCGCGCGCGCACGCAGTTCTACGAGGAAGCGAAGACGACGGTCGCGCGCGTCAACGAGGTGAACCCGAGCGGGACGAAGCTGTTTCTGCCGGACATGCGCTTCAACCGCAAGATCGGCGACTACGGGGGCCAGCGCTATACCGTGGAAGGCAACCGGCTGACGGAAGAAGAGTGGAACGCGTACGTGCCGACCGTGCTCCCCACGACGGACGACGATGCGAAACTCAAAGAACTCATGAAGAACCCCAGCTGGATCGCGCCAAAAGGAAACTTACAATGAGCACGACTGTCAACGGAGCGACGCAACAGACGCCCTTCGGACGCGAGGCGCGTCCGTTCGACGGCAAGCGCGTCATCAACTATTGGAAAGACGGACACGTGGCGTTCGTCGAGATGGACGATCCGCCCGCCAACACGTACACGCACGAGATGATGCGCCAGCTCGACGAGGCGATTCTCGACGCGCGCTTCGACAGCGACGTCGAGGTGATCGTTCTCACCGGCAAGGGCGAAAAATTCTTCTCGGCCGGCGCCAACATCGCGATGCTCAATAAGGTGGTGCCTGAGTTCAAGTACATGTTCTGCCTGCACGCCAACGAGACGCTGGCGCGGCTGGAGCAGACGCCCAAGCTCGTGATCGCCGCGCTCAACGGCCACTGCGTCGGCGGCGGCCTGGAGATCGCGATGGCCGCGGACATCCGCATCGCGCGCAAGGACGCCGGAAAGATCGGCCTGCCCGAAGTCGCCCTCGGCGTTCTGCCCGGGACGGGCGGCACGCAGCGTCTCGCGCGATTGCTCGGAAAGTCGCGCGCGATCGAGATGATGACAACCGGTAAGACGGTGAGCTACGAGCAAGCGCTGGAATGGGGGATGATCAACGATCTCTACGAAGGCAGCGCGCAAGAGTTCCGGGAGCAGATCACGGATTACGCGAAGCAGTTCTGCTCGCCGAATAAAGCGCCGATGGCGGTCGGCCACATCAAGCGCAGCGTGCAGACCGGATCGGAGCTTCCGCTCCAAGATGCGCTGGCGCTCGAGCGCGAGTTGCAGTCGCTGCTGTTCAAGAGCGAGGACGCGAAAGAAGGTCTTGCCGCCTACAACGAAAAACGCGTCGCGCGCTTCAAGAACAAGTAACCGCGCATTAGTCGATCGTAATAACGAGTTTGCCGTCGACGGAGCCGCTTTTGCTCTCCTCGAGTGCGTCCACGGCTTCGGCGAGCGGCCTTTCGCCGGCGATCATCGTGCGGATGCGCCCCTGTTCGACCAGTTCCAAGAGCGTGCGCAATCCGGCGTGCGACCATTGCGGCGTGTCGACGGCATAGAGGTTCGTTGCGGCGATCTTGCGCGTCGCAAACCACCCCACGTCCGCCGCGCCGATCGTCGAAACGATTCGGCCTCCCTCTCGAATGACGCCGGCGAGGCGTTTGATGCCGTCGGAGTCGTCGACCAGATCCAGCGCCGCTTCGATGTCGCTACCGCGCAGGCGCTCCGCGGCGTCTTCTTTGTCATAGGCGACGAACTTATCGACTCCGAGCGAACGCGCCAGGCTTTCGTTCGACGAGCGCGCGCTGCCGACGATCTGGGCGCCGCGATCGCGCGCGATCTGCACCGCGTATGAGCCGACGCCGCCCGTTGCGCCGAGCACGAGGAGCGGCGTTCCCTTCGATACGCTGAGTGTTTCGATCGCTCCGAGCGCCGTTAGTCCGGCGGTGGGGAGTGCGGCCGCATCGGCGTCCCCGACGTCATCCGGAATCTTTGCGATCGGCTGCGCGCGATCGTCTTCCGGCACGAGCGTATACTGCGCATACGTGCCGTGCTCTCGCGAGATTCCAAAGATGCGCTCCCCTTTGCGATATTTCGTAACGCGGTCGCCGACGTCGCTGACAATCCCGGCGAAGTCTTGACCGAGCACGAGCGGCAACGGCGACTCGGGGCGATCGCGACGCTTCCAATCGATGGGATTCACGCCGGCCGCGACGACGCGCACGAGCACGTCGTGCGGTCCGGGCTGCGGTGCGGCAACCTCTTTGACGGTTCCGGACTGGCCACGATGCTCGACGACGGCGGCTTTCATACGAGCACTTCTCCCCCGGCGTGGTCGAGGCTAAAACAGGGGACCAGACAAATCGAAAGTAAGCTTCGCGATCGGGAGGGGGCACTATGATCGGCGTTGCCACGCGG
>JAFAXS010000082.1 GCA_019240755.1 Vulcanimicrobiota bacterium | reverse complement strand
TATCCGGTCCCCGAGGTGTGGCCGGACTTCATCACCTGGCCGACGGGAACGCGCTTCGGGCAGAGTCCCACGGGTGTGAAGCCGGTACCCTATTTCGACCCGGCTTCACCCGGAAACCGCTGCGCGAACATCAATCCATATCAGGCGCCGGGAACGCCCCCGGTGATCCCCGGCGCGTGCCCGGGCGGGACGTGGTCCGCGGTGCCTCCGAGCAACCGCGACGCAGTTTGGAACAACGCCTCCATTTTTAAGCTGCAATACCAGCACAACATGGGGTCGAATGCATACTTCCGAATCTATGGCTATTCGTTCTACTCGGACTGGCTGCAGGCCGGCCCGTTAAGCTACGGCACACCCTTCTCGGGATTCGGCGCAGATAGTTTTGACTATGAGTTGGAATCGCACACACGCGGCATCTCAGGTACCTTCGCCGATCAATTCAGCCCACAGCACCTCGTGACGTTCGATGCGAACTACGTGACGGCGACGACGAACCGCTACAACAATACCAACTTCAACAACACGCTTAAGACCATCGCCACGAATCTCACGAACGGCCGGGAGTGCATCGCCTGGAAATCGGGAACAATCGGCGGCACGCACTACCAAGAAGGCCAACCGGCGCCATGCAACAGCATCTTGACGAGCGGCACCTTCGTCAACCCCGAGCCAGGACCGGCCGCCGACGGCGCAACGTGGCAGGTCACCTATACGGGAAACTCCGGGTTCGTCAATAACGTCGTGCCGAACTTCACGGCGCTCGCGCTCCAAGATCTGTGGACGCCGACCGACAAGCTTATTCTCAATCTCGGGTTGCGTGAGGAGATTTACGAGTACAACCTGGCTAACACGTCGGACAACGGCCAAAACTTCTGGTTCTCGGCCGGTCAGCGCGAGTTCTGCTACAATCCCGTCACGCTCGCTCCATACTTCATTCCGACACCGCCGGCCAGCGGGCGGCCGCCGATTCCGTTCATTGGCTTCAACTGCCCCATCGACAACTCGATCCCGGCGCATCCCGTGCAGACGGTCCATCCCGATGGCCGCAACGGCCACCTGCTGCTCAGCAACAACTACTCGCCGAGCTTGGCCGACTATGCGTTTACGCCGCAGCTAGGCGCGACGTATACCATCAACCCCGACACCGTGCTGCGCTTTTCGGCTGGGCGGTACGCACAAGAGCCGCAGACGTACCAAGTACAGTACAACGCCAAAGATAATAACCTCGCATACGACCTCTTCCAGGCATGGTGGCAGTACGGCTACACCACGCCAAAGCACGATCCCCTCGTGCAATACTCCAATAACTTTGATGCATCGTACGAGCGCCGGTTCAAGGGAACCGATATGTCCATCAAGGTTACACCATACTATCGCTACGCGACGAATCAGATCTACAGCGTTGGGCTTCCGTTCGGACTCACGGGCGGCTTGAACTCCGGCGTGGAGCGAGTCGACGGGGTCGAGTTGGAGTTCACCAAGGGTGACTTTAACCGGAACGGCCTATCCTTCATGATCTCGTACACCTACACGAACGCCGCCGAGCGGTGGGCGAACTTCCCGAACACCACGATTAACCCGATCGATCCTTATAACCAGGACATTGCGAATTTCAACGGTCTCACCAAGGCCGGCGGTGGCTCGCAGTGTTACGAGAACGATAGCCAAGGAAACGTGTTCCCGGATCCCCATTGCAAGAAGCTGCGCCCCGGACTCAACCCGCCGATTTGGAACCCGTACTACTCGATGGCCCCACAGCCGCTGCTCGATCGCAACGGCTGGTATCCGGTCGGTCTCGACTTCGCGTACCTGTCGCCGAACGTGCTAAGCGCAATCGTCAACTATCGGCGCAACAAGCTCACCATCACGCCGGCGCTTACGTTTGACGAGGGCTCCCTGTACGGTAATCCCAACGACGTCATCGGCCTCGATCCCCGGGTCTGCACCGGGAACTCCGCCGGCTTCATCAACTCGCCGATTCATACCAAGAATCCGCTCCAAGCGGACTACACGACGTGCGGCTTGGCCGCTACCCAGAACGGGACGTCGGCGGGCGAGCTTTTCATCCCCAATCCCCAGACCGGCACGTTTGACGGATTCGGCGCTTTCCGGCAGCCGAACCAGATCAACTTCAGCCTACAACTGGGCTACGAGCTCTCGCCGCGCGTGAAAGTCACCGCGATTCTTGCGAATCTGGTCAACGCGTGCTTCGGCGGTTCCTCAGAGCCGTGGACGAAACAATATCCCCCCAACGGCTACACGTGCGGTTATCAGTCGAACTTTTACTACGTCTCGAACTTCTACAACGGAGTGTCGCCGAACGATCGCGCGGCAAACGGAGTTCCACTCAATCCGGCATTCAAGCAATCTTTCACTCCCGCGTACGCCGACACCAACGCCTTCGTGCTGCCCAATCCGTTCAACGCGTACCTACAGTTTAATATCAGCTTGTAGCGCGGCTGCAAGGAGCGCGCCGGTGCGGATCAGGTCGCGGGCGGCTTCGATGTCGGGCGCCGGCGGGCGATCCGTCGTCCAGGGCGCAATGCGGTCGCGCGTAACGGCGTAGGCCGCCTGCGTCCCGCGCCCCGAGCGTAGCGGGCGCCGGAAGTCGGTCGCCGTCGCGGCGCCGATCAGCTCGCACGCGAGGGCACCTTCCACGTTGTCGAGCACGTGCGACAGCGCGTTGGCCGACGTCATGCCCATGCTGACGTGGTCCTCTTGTCCCGCCGACGTCGGGATCGAGTCGATGCTCGAAGGCCAGCCGAGCCCCTTGTTTTCGTTGACGAGCGCCGCGGCGGTGTACTGGACGAGCATCAAGCCGGACTGAAGGCCAACGTGCCGGGTGAGGAATAGCGGCAGCTCGCGGTCCGCCGCGTTGAGCAGCAAGTACAGCCGCCGTTCCGCGATCGATGCCAACTCGGAGACCGCGATCTTGAGAAAATCGATCGCCAGTGCGATCGGCTCGCCGTGAAAGTTGCCGCCGGAGATGAACTCCTCGTCGTCGGCGAAGACCAGCGGGTTGTCGGTGACGGAGTTCGCCTCGATCTCGGTGACGCGCCGCACGTGGGCGATCGAATCGCGCACCGCCCCGTGAACGACCGGGATGCAGCGGAACGAGTAGGGGTCTTGCACGCGCTCGCACTCGCGGTGCGACTGCACGATCTCCGATCCCGCGAGCAGCTGCCGCAGATTCGCCGCGACGCGCTCCTGACCGGGATGTGGCCGCAGATCGTTCAGGCGTCGGTCGAAGACGCGCTCGCTGCCGAGGTACGCTTCGAGCGACATCGCGCCGATAATATCGGCCGCGGCGGCCAGGCGTTCGGCCCGCAGCACTCCGAGCGCCGCGATGCCGGTCATCACCTGCGTGCCGTTGACGAGCGCCAGCCCTTCTTTCGGTCCGAGCTGAATCGGAGCGAGCCCCCCGCGGCCCAGCGCGACGTCGCCCGGCAGCCGTTGCCCGTCGTAGTAGGCTTCGCCCTCGCCGATCAACACCAACGTCATGTGCGCGAGCGGCGCGAGATCGCCGCTGGCGCCGACCGAGCCCTGTGACGGAACCACCGGCGTGACGCCGCGCGCCAGCATCGCGACGATGAGATCGAGCGTCGCCGGCTTGATCCCCGAATGTCCCGCCGAGAGCGAGTTGGCACGCAGCACGCCGGCGGCGCGCACGAAGGGGATCGCGAGGGGATCGCCAGTTCCGGCCGCGTGGCTGCGCACCAGGTTGAGCTGAAGATCGACGGCGTCTGCCGGCGACACCCGCACGTTTGCCAAGCGGCCGAATCCCGTCGTGACGCCGTAGATCGCCTCTCCCCCGGCAAACTTGCGTTCGACGAACTGCCGCGCTCGCTCCACGCGCGCGCGTGCGGCGGGGGCGATCTCAACACCGGCACCGAGCGCGACCGCTTCGATCTGCTCGAGCGTGAGATGGCGCCCGTCGAGCTCGATCATCCGAGTTTCGACCAGTCCGGCTGCGGCGGCTGAGCGAACGGCGGTCCGTTTTGAATCACGATCGTTTGATGGTCGCGCAACACGATGGCGCGCGGATCGCGCCCGCTCCACCGTTCTCCGTTGACCCAAATCGCCAAGCGCTTCCCCCGCGGTGCGGCCACCGAGCCGGCACGCGTTGCGCTCAGCTCCGGTCCCCAAACGTCAAAGAACTCTCCCAGCGTGAATGCGCGTCGCACGGGCGACTCGATATGAATGATGCCATCGTCGCTATGGGTGTGCAGCCAGTAGAGGCACTCTGCGCCCGCCGGAATGCCTATATTGTCGGGTATCGTAACGCGATGTCCGCGATCGTAGAGCACGAGCAGCGCGTGAACGTGCTCGGCCGCGCCTTCTTGACGATCGCAATGAATGCCGTCGATCGGCAAGCCTCCGAAGAAGCTTTGGGCCAGCAGCAAGGTTGCGAGTGCAAGCGCCATGCGCGCCGTGTTCGCTATCGCGGCTTTGCGGTCCGTGTATAACGAAAAAAAGTTGTGGACAGCTTGTGAATTCCACTAGAGACTGCTTGTACTCGTGATTGCGCTGTGTTACGATGCACGAGCTTCGAGTTTAATCGAAGTGCGACGAACGTATCGTTCGCGGTCAATGCAACGTATGCATCGTCGTGATGAGCGACGATCAACGGCAACGGTCAAACCGCTTGCCGGCGTCAGTGGGGCACTCTCACGAGCGCCAAACAGGCGAGGTAAGTGCGTGAATACGTCGGAGCCCGTCGAATCGACGGGCTCCGTTAATTTTTTTCGTACTTGGTTTGAATTTCGGCCGCGAGTTCCGCGATGCGGTCGCGCGCCCTCGCCGGAGCGACGATCTCGGCGGCGGCGCCCCAACCTAGCACCCAGCGCACCAACTCCTCGACGTCGGCGACGCGATACGCGATCTCGACCGATCCGTCGTCGCGGCGATCGACGTTGCGCTCCGCCACGATCCGCGCCGCGACGGCAGCCTTTGCGACGCGCGAATCGAACCGCACGCGGACGCTCGTGGTTTGTTCGCTGTGCAGCACACCGCTGATGGAGGCCGCGGCGTAGGCCTCCACGTTGAAGTCCGCCGGGCGCACGAACGTTTTCGCCAGCACCGCCGGCCGGCCGATGCTGTCGACCGCGAAGGTCCGCATGTCTTTGCGGCGGTGGTCGTACGCCACGCAGTAGATGCGGCCCGCGTTCACGATGAAGCCGTACGGGTCGGCGGTGCGGGTGCTGGAGCGCCCTTCTTTATCGAGGTAGCTGAAGCGGACGCTACGCGATACGCGCTCGGCGGACGACAGCAGCGCAAAGGCGCGTTCGCCCTGCTCGTCGAGGCGGATCTCCGAGAGCCGAAATGCCATCGGTGAGGCGGCGGCGAGGCGCGCCTGCGCGCCGGTACCGGCGCTGCCCACGATCTTTTCGGCGACGTCGTCGATCGACGCGCCGATCGTCCCGCCGATGCTCGAGCCCAGCGCGCGGAGCGCCACCAAGCCGAAGAGCTCGCCGCTGGAGAGGTCGAGACGCTTGAGGCTATAGCCCTCGGCGAAGCGATACACGTTCGCGGCGCGGTCGAAATAGAGCGGGAATCCGGCATTGGCGAGCACGGCCAGGTAACGGCGCAGGCTCCGCGTGCTCGGGCGCTTGCCGCCTTCGGCGATCCGATCCTTGAGGTCTTCGAACGAATGCTGACCTTGATCGATAGCGTTGAGCAATCGGACGAGCAGGACGACTTTTGCTTCACCCTCGCCCATCATAGGGAGTGACCGGCATCCGGCTTCGGAAAGCAGCCGTCGGGCGCGCTGATCGGCGGCGCATGCGGCTGCGGCGGCGTCGCCGTGATGCCGATCTCGGTAGGGAAGAACGAGCCTCCGTCCGGCATGGTGAGCAGCGTGCCGCGATAGCTTTCGCCGGGAGCCAAATTTATGGACGAGATCTGGTAGGGCGCCGAAACGCGCACGCAGCCGAGCTCGATCAAGTTGCCGTCCAGCAAGAAGCTGGCGCGCGCGGGGCCGGCCAGCGGCTTGAAATAGAGATACGCCGTCGCAGGTTCGGCGGCGGGGTTACGCATCGTCACGTCGATCGTGTGAACGACGCCGTAGTCGCCGTAGTCATGCCCCTGCCCTTGCGGATCCGCGCTCGGCGGGGTGGGATCCGTATCGCCGATCACGACCGTCGGATCGGCGCCGCCGATCATATAGTTCAGCGCCTCGTTCCCGTAGGCGGCGATCTGAAAGGTTCCCGTACGATGATGCCCGTCATCGGGCAGCTGCGGTCCGCCGAGCAGGGTGCGCGGATCTACGCCGGGCGAGGCGGCGACCACCGCGACGGTGACGGGGCCGCCGGAGAGGACGCGCACGTCCACGTTGCCCGCCACCAACTGGCGCGCGCTCATCGGCACGTCGGCGAGCACGAACGGATCGTCCGGCGAAAGATCCACGATCAGGCCCTCGTGGTGCGTCTTCGTCAAGAGGAAATTCTTGCTGACGGTATGGCCGACATGCATCACGTCCATGTTTGGGCCCGCTCGCGTTCCGACGACCTGTACCGATGCCGGCTCGTCTGCGGCGCCGCTCAACAGCACGACGAGCCGGTGCGGATCTTGCGCATCGTCGTGGTAGTAGTAGAGGCGCGCCGGCATCGCCGTCGTGACCGTGCCGCGGAAGAGCAAACCGTCCTGCGTCACGTGCTCCGGATCGTCGCTGTAGAACAGGATGCCGGGCTGAAACGGCGACGCCGCGACGTTCTCGATGTTGACGACGGTCGCGCCGCTCTGATCGAAGTACCTGCCGTTGCCCGCGATCTGTACGGGCACCTCGACCTGCGTGCTCTCTCCGGGCGCGAGCGCGGAGGAGATCGCAGGAGTCGCGCCGAGGGTCACCGTTGAATCGGGCTGCGCCTTAGTGGCGCGCAGCACGGCGTTCTGAACTTCTTGCGCCAGCCACTGGGGATCCGCCGGATCTCCCGTGACGCGCAGCGTTTGCTGCGGCACGATCGTCCCCGCGTTGAAGGCAACGCGAATCGAAACGTCGGCCTGCGCGCCGGCAGCGTCAACCACGTGCAGCACATCGCTGCCGGTAGCCTGTGTCGCGGTGACCGTGATCGTCGAACCGTCGGGGCTCACCTCGACGTTGACCAGGCGTCGATCGAGCGCGACCTGCAGCGGCGGCGCAGCGCCGGCTACGGTCACGACCTGCTGCTGCGCGGGATTGAGGTTGACGCTCGTCGCCGAAAGCGTGAGCGACGACGCCGGGGGCGTCGCTTGCGCCAAGGTCGCTGCCAGCAGCAGCGCGTGCACGCGCTAGTGAGATTCCCTTAAGTGACGGCGGGTTCGGGCGGCGGCGCAGCCGGCGGCTCGATGGACGGGATCTTCGAGTACTTGAGCTTCTCCGGATCGTCCGGATCGACGTCGGCGAGAATGTGATCGCCCGCGCCGAACGTGCCGCGCAGCATCTCCTCGGCAACCTCGTCTTCGACCATGCGCTGGATCGCGCGGCGCAGCGGGCGCGCGCCAAACTGGGGATCCCAACCCTTGCGCGCGAGGAGCGACTTGGCGGCCTCGGTGACTTTCAGCTCCATGTCCTGCGCGTGCACTTCGCGGATCACTTTGTCCAGCTCGAGCGTAACGATCTGTTCGATCTCTTCGCGCGAGAGCTGATGGAAGACGACCACTTCGTCCACGCGGTTGAGAAACTCCGGCCGAAACGTCTGCTTCACTTCCTCGAGCACGCGCGTCTTCATGCGCTCGTAGGCCTTGACCATATCTTCGGTCGAAACTTTCTGCGGGCGGAAGCCGATGTCGGTCGTCGTCGTCATTCCCGTGGCGCCCACGTTGCTGGTCATGATGATCACGCAGTTTTTGAAATCCACTTGTCGTCCTTGCGAATCGGTCAGGCGTCCGTCTTCGAGCACTTGGAGGAGCAGGTTGAAGACGTCGGGATGGGCCTTCTCGATCTCGTCGAGCAACACGACCGAATACGGCCGGCGACGCACCGCCTCCGTAAGCTGGCCGCCCTCTTCATAACCGACGTATCCCGGCGGTGCGCCGACTAGCCGGCTCACGGAGTACTTCTCCATGTACTCGGACATGTCAATGCGGATCATGGACTCTTCGTCGTCGAACAAGAATGCCGCGACGCTACGTGCGACCTCGGTCTTGCCGACGCCCGTGGGCCCGAGGAAGATGAACGAGCCGATCGGACGACTCGGATTCTTTAGCCCTGCGCGCGAGCGGCGGATCGCTCGCGTGATCACGCCGATCGCTTCGTCTTGGCCGACGACGCGCTGATGGAGCAGTTCACCCATCTTCAAGAGCTTCTCGGTTTCGGCTTGCGCCAAACGGCTGACGGGAATCTTGGTCCACGACGAGACGATCTCGGCGATATTATCGGCGGTCACTTTCAGGATGCGCTCGCCGTGCGACTTGCGCTCCCGCCACTCTTGCTCGAGCTGGGTCTTCTCTAGACGCAGCTTCTCTTCGCGGTCGCGAATCGTCGCCGCCTTATCGAACTCCTGGTTCTTGACGACGGCTTCTTTTTCGGCGATTAGCTTACGCAGCTGCGCGTCCGCTTCGCGCACCGCCGGCGGCGGCAGCGTCGCCTGCAGGCGAACCCGCGAGCTCGCTTCATCAATTAAATCCACGGCCTTGTCGGGCAAAAACCGGTCCGTGATGTAGCGGTCGCCCAAGCGCGCGGCCATCGCCAGCGCCTCGTCGGTGATCTGAACCTTATGATGGGCTTCGTACCGGTCGCGCAATCCCTTCAGGATCTCGATCGTCTCTTCAACGGTCGGCTCGCCCACCATCACGGGCTGGAAGCGGCGTTCCAGCGCGGCGTCTTTCTCGATGTGCTTGCGAAACTCGTTGAGTGTGGTTGCGCCGATGCACTGCAGCTCGCCCCGCGCCAGCGCCGGCTTGATGATGTTGCTCGCATCGATCGCGCCTTCGGCGGCGCCCGCGCCGACCAGCGTATGCAGCTCGTCAATGAAGAGAATGATCTCGCCCGATGCGCCGCGGATTTCGTCCATCACGCGCTTCATGCGCTCTTCGAACTCGCCGCGATACTTCGTACCGGCGACGAGGCCGGCGAGATCGAGCGTGATCACGCGCCGCTCGCGCAGCGGCTCGGGAATGTCGCCCTTGATGACGCGCTGCGCCAGACCTTCGGCGATCGCCGTCTTGCCGACGCCGGGCTCGCCGATCAGCGCCGGATTGTTCTTCGTGCGGCGCGACAGGATTTGAATGACGCGCTCGATTTCGGTGTTGCGGCCGATAACGGGATCGAGCTTGTTATCGCGCGCCAGCGTGGTGAGGTCGCGGCCGTAGGCATC
The DNA here is from genome assembly GCA_019240755.1 of Vulcanimicrobiota bacterium. Lineage (GTDB taxonomy): Bacteria > Vulcanimicrobiota > Vulcanimicrobiia > Vulcanimicrobiales > Vulcanimicrobiaceae > Cybelea. Next base: position 4,539 of record JAFAXS010000082.1, on the reverse strand, counting down.
GAGCGTCGGAGTCTTGCTCTTGCCCTTCGGGGCCGCCGGCTGCCCCTCGGCACCGAGCAGCGACGTGGTTTGCACGCGAACCTTGGCGGGATCAACCCCTAGGTTGGTGAGCACTCGAGCGGCGACGCCTTCACCTTCCCGGATCAAGCCGAGAAGCAAGTGCTCGGTTCCGATGTAGTTGTGGTTGAGCTGACGCGCCTCTTCGAACGCCAACTCGATGACGCGCTTGGCGCGGGGAGTGAAGACCATCTCCTGCTGCACGGTCTGGCCGCCGCGTCCGACGATCGCTTCGACCTCTTGGCGAACTTTCGCGAGGTTGACGCCGAGCGACTCGAGGACTTTGGCCGCGAGGCTCTCGCCTTCCGAAATGATGCCTAGCAGAATGTGCTCGGTACCGATGTAATTGTTACCGAGGCGCTGCGCTTCTTCCTGAGCGAGCACAATGCTGCGCCGCGCTCGCTCGGTGAAGGGCTCCCACATCGACATCGCTCGTCTTCCTTTCCTTATCCTCTAAACGCGCGCCGAGCTTAACCAGTTTCGTTCGAGGCTGCGCGACGGCCGGCAAAGGTTGCGACTCTCACCCTTTTCTTTCCAAAGGGTTGCCGCACCAGTCGCCAAACTCCTAGTGCTATGCCGACCACCGAACAAGTTCGCGAAGCGCTCGTTGAGGTCAAAGATCCCGAGCTGAACTTGGGCATTCTCGAACTCGGGCTGGTGTACGACATCGCGACCGACGGAGAGAACGGCGAGAACGTGACGGTCACGATGACGCTCACGTCGCCGATGTGCCCGGTCGGCCCGATGTTCATGCAGTCCGTGAAGGATCACGTACTCGGCATCGAGGGCGTGAAGAACGCCAACGTCGAGATTACCTTCACTCCACCCTGGGACCCGCGTACCATGGCCTCCGATGACGTGAAGGCCATGCTGGGCATTTGGTAAATCGCGCCGCTAGCGCGAAGCCATCTGTCGCGGGAAGATGCGGGTCGCGATGCCGCGGAATGCCGGGTCGCCGCATTGCCACAACAAGAACGCGTACTCATCGGTGAGCAGCTGTTCGCTTTGCGTGCGCGACGCCGCCAAGAAGCCGTGACCTGCGTCGTAATCGACGCGCAATAAGATCGGCCGCCCGCTCGTCGTCGCCTGTTGCAGGCGCGCGGTGAGCTTCGCCAGCTCCCACGACGAGACGCGTGGATCGTTGAAACCGGTAATCAGCATCACGGCGGGATAGGCCGTGCCGTCGACGACGTGCTGGTACGTGTCCATCGCGTAGAGCGCTTTGAAACCCGCCTCGGTCGTGACGCTGCCGAACTCGGGGATGTTCGGCGGGCCATTGGGCGTGAACTCAGAACGCAGCGCGTTGCTGACGCCCACGACGTCGAGCGCTGCGGCGAAGAGATGCGGCTGCGTCGTGATGGCGCGGCCGATCGTGATGCCGCCCGCGCTCGTTCCCTCGCCGGCGAGATGCGCCGGCGACGTATACTTGTGCGCGATCAAGTAGCGACCGCAGGCGACGAAATCTTCCCACGTATGCGGCTTGGTCGCGATCATGCCGGCCTGATGCCAGCCTTCGCCGAACCAACCGCCGCCGCGCGGATGGCAGACCGCGAAGACGCCGCCGCGCTCGAGCCACGCGACGCGCGTGGCGCTGAACGACGGATTGATCTCGATGCCGTACGCGCCGTAGCCCTGGAGGTACGCGGGATGCGAACCGTTCAACGGCAGGCCCTTGCGATAGATGATGGAGAGTGGAACCATCGTTCCATCTTGGCTGCGCGCCAAGACCTCCGAGGATGTGTACGGCGACGTATCCACCTTCGCGAGCTCTTTGAGATGCGTATCGCTCACACGACCGTCCGCATCCGCCGCATAAAAGAGCAGCGAATGCGTCCAACCGGTGAGACCGAACGTGACGCCGGGATCGCGCGGATCGGTGACGATCGTGTTGATGGAGCCCTGGAAGGGCAAGCGTACCGTCGTTGAGGCACCGGGTGCGCCGTTCTCGGCAAGCGCGACGCGCGCGATTCTGCCGAAGCCGCCGTCGCGCGCGAGAACGTAGAGTCCGTCTGCCGCGACGCCGATGTTCTCAATGACCGCCCGGCTTGGCGCGGCCACCGTCTGCGCCGAGCTTAGATTGGGCGCATCCAACGACGTGGCGATGACCTTGAAGGTCGGTGCATCCTTGTGGCTGATGAAGTAGATCGTCGAACCCTTGAAGTCGTAACCCGTGACGTCGTCGTCCACCGTCGCGACCGGAGTCCAGGCCACATTAGCACTTTGAATGTCATCGCGTGTCGCATAAATCGTGACCTCGTTCTTGACGCCGTGCGCGATGACGCCGAGCCGATAGTTCGAGACCGGCGAGTAGACGACGACCGGGAAGTCCGTCGTTTCGAACGGCACCTTGGGATTGACGTTGTAGCCGAATACCGGGACGTCGCGGTCGGGATCGCGGCCCAGCACATGGAGGTATGCGACCGGACGCGTCTCCTTATCGGTCTCCGGCTCGCCGGGCTGCAGCTTCGGGAAGCGGACGTAGTAGAACGACCGCCCGTCGGGAAGCCAGCTCGTTACGCCGATGTAGTACGCGCGATCGATCGCGTCGGGCAACACTTGGCCCGTGGCCGTTTCGACGACGTGAATCACCGCGGCTTCGGAGCCTCCCTCGGAGATGCCATACGCGACGCGGCTGCCATCGAGCGACGGCAGATAGTAGTTAATCGTGAAGTGCTTGCCCGCCGTCGCGAGGGCTTGCGGGTCCACTAAGACGCGTTCCGCGCCGCCTTCAACGTTGCGCACGTAGAGCTTCGACGTATTATCGCCCGGGTTGAGCTTTTCGTAAAAATAGTACGGGCCGTCGCGCTGGACGCTCGCGACCGACGAGCCCGCGTTGTCGAGCGCGCGTATCCGCTCGAAGAGCCGTTGGCGCGGGCCGTCCAGGCGGCTCAGCACGTCGCGCGTGTACGCGTTCTGATCCTTGAAGAACTGCCCAACCACGGGATCCTTGACGTTCTCAAAGTAGCGGTATGGATCGTTAATTTGCGTGCCAAAGAGGTTCTCCGTGAACGGCCGCTGCGCCGGCAGCGGCGGCGGAGTGGGGAACGACGGGGAGGCCGTTACCGTGGACGCGCTTGAGATGGCCGCAAGGCAGCCAACGGCGATGACCGATGCAAGAAAGACGAAGTGGCGCATAGCCATTTTATATGACGCCGGAGTGGCTTCGTCATCCTTTGAAGGGTCAGGATGACAAAGGGCACGCCCCGGGAAAGGTGGCAGCGTGAAGACGCGCTCGGAAAAATATGAGGAGCTGCGGGCGAAGCGCGCGCAATCGGAAGCGCCGGCCGGTAATGACGCGGTCGAACGCCAACACGCGCGCGGCAAGCGCACCGCGCGCGAGCGCGTCGAGGCGCTAGTCGACGGCGGATCCTTCGTGGAGTTGGACCGTTTCGTCGTTCACCGAACCAACGCGTTCGGGCTCGACGAAAGGGAGTTCTTAGGTGACGGCGTCGTGACGGGGCACGCGACGATTGACGGACGGCAAGTCTTTCTCTTCTCGCAAGATTTCACCGTGCTGGGCGGCTCGCTGGGCGAGGCGTTCGCGGAAAAGATCTGCAAGGTGATGGATCTGGCGATACGCACCGGCTCGCCCGTGATCGGCATCAACGATTCCGGCGGCGCGCGCATCCAAGAGGGGGTCGTTTCGCTCGGTGGCTATGCCGAGATTTTCTGGCGCAACGTTCAGGCAAGCGGCGTCGTTCCGCAGCTGAGCCTCGTTGCCGGTCCCTGCGCGGGCGGCGCCGTCTACTCGCCGGCGATCACCGACTTCATTCTCATGACCGAAAAGATTTCGCAGATGTTTATCACCGGTCCGGAGATCATCAAGACGGTGACCGGCGAAGAGGTGAGCTTCGAAGAGCTGGGTGGGGCGATGACTCACGCCACGCGCAGCGGCGTCGCGCATCTCGTCGCGAGCGACGAGGACAACTTAATCGAGCTGACTCGAGCGCTCTTCTCCTTTTTGCCGCAGAACAACCGGGAGAGCCCCACGCGATTCGACTGCGACGACGATCCGCACCGCAGCGTGACGCATCTGGACGATCTCGTGCCGGATTCAGCGGCACAACCATACGACATGCACGCGGCGATCGAAGGGATCGTCGACTACGGCGACTTCTTAGAAATTCAGCCGCTCTACGCGCAGAACGTAATCTGCGGCTTTGGGCGAGTGGACGGCGAGACGATCGGCGTCGTCGCCAATCAACCCAACGTACTTGCCGGCGTGTTGGACACGCGCTCCTCCGTGAAGGCGGCGCGCTTCGTGCGCTTCTGCGACGCGTTCAACATCCCGCTCGTGACGTTCGTCGACGTGCCCGGCTTTTTGCCGGGCACCGATCAAGAGTACGGCGGCATCATCCTGCACGGCGCGAAGCTGCTCTACGCCTTCGCCGAAGCGACGGTTCCTAAGATCACGATCATCACGCGCAAGGCCTACGGCGGCGCCTACGACGTGATGGCCAGCAAGCACATCCGCGCCGACGT
>JAFAXS010000131.1 GCA_019240755.1 Vulcanimicrobiota bacterium | reverse complement strand
AGCCCATCGCGTACGGCTCGCCCGGAGGCGAGCGATGTAGCATCGCCCAACCGTCCGGAGACAACACCGCCCGCGACCACGTTCTGCCCGCATCGAGATGCGCGGCGAGGTAGCGCCCGTATTGCGAGGCGCTCATCACCAAGCCGCCGGCCGGGACGTCGGCGCAAAGCTCGGGAAACCGCGGCGCCGGAACCGGGATCGAAAAGAGCCGCACGTATCCGCCGATGGGTTCGTCGCAAGCAAACGCGATGCGAGTTATGCCGAGTGGCGCGAAGACGCGACTGCGAACGTACGCTCGATACGCTAGGCCGCTGCGCGCTTCGACGATTGCGCCGAGCACGTCGTAGTTTACGTTGGAGTATTGAAAGTGCTCGCCCGGTTTCCCAACACGTGCGCCGGCGAGGGCGCGTACGCGATCTTCGAGCGTCGTTTTTGCCGACGCCGGTATCGCGAGATACGCCAGGCCGGTCGCCGTGTCGAAACCCGCGCGCTGATTGAGCAGGTCGCGCACGGTGATACGGGCAGCGTCCGAACCGCGGACCGTAAACCACGGCAAGTAGCGCGTCACGGGGGCGTCGAGTTGAATGCTCCGGCTTTCCACCAGCTGCATTGCGGCTATCGCAGTCACGCTTTTGGTCAACGATGCGATCGCAAACGGCGTATCGCACGTCACCGGATTTCCGTTGACGCCGTGGCCGAATCCGCGACACGAAACGACGCCGTGCGAGTTCACGACGACTGCCGCTACACCGGGATCGCCCGCCGCTCCGAGCGTCCTCGCCACAAAGCCGTCAAGCCGCTCGGCGACCGCGGCCGGCGCAACAATCATACGACTACCTTTGCCGGCGAGCGGCTCGCACTTCTCTTAGCTGCACATCGTTGCAAAAGGCACCCCTAAAAAACTGGGAAGGCTGGCAGGGGCCTGCTCCGGAATCATCCCGGCTCACTCTAGAGATAGGAGACGCGCAAATGGCAAAGATTCTCGTTACTGCACAGTGCAAAGATCAGGCAAAGTGGGAAGCGGGCTTTCGACCCACGCCGACTTTTTTAAAACGGCGTACGGTATCGCAAAGCCGATACGGTACGGTACGGCCGAGGACAATTACGTCGGCACGTGCTTCGAGACCGATGACGTGCCAAAGTTCATGTCGGCAATCGCCTTGCCCGAGACCGCGGAAGCGATGGAAGGAGACGGGCTGCTCCGAGAAACGGTAAAGGTCTTCGTGCTGGATAAGGAGCTATCGGTTTAAGCGTTCGCTTCTGGGGCGCGTCGAGTGTAGATGAGCCCGTTCGACTTCGTCGTTACCTTCCAGGCGTTTATATATGCGCTCGCGCTGGCGCACGTTCTGCTCGCCGCTACGCACATGATCCGCCATCGCCGAGAGTTGATCTTCGACTGGGCGCACGCGCTTTGGATGGGCGCGGCGCTCATGATCTTGTGGGCGAACTGGATCAGCCTCTGGGACCTTCACGCGCTGCGCACTCTCACGCTTCCGACGGTGGCGACCGGCTTTCTCTACAGCATGTTGCTCTATTCCGTGTGCGCGTTTGTGTCGCCGAAGCTCGACGGCGAAGACGGCATGAACATGAAACGGTTCCACGAAACCCAGAGCCACACGTACATCGGGGCCTTTGTCGTGTTGCTCGTCATTACGCTTCCGATCAACTACTTCGGTGCCACCGATCTCAGCGTCGCAAACTGGGCGAATCAGAACGCCATCGTGAATCGCGATGCTAGCCGCCGTGGTTGCGCCGCTGTTCATTCGGGCGCGCTGGGTGCAGGTCGGCGCGCCGACCGTGCTGATTGCGCTCCTCGTCGCTTACATGCTGATGTTCTACTGGGTACTTCGCTGACGTCTCTCTAATGGACAATGGGATGCGGGTCTTCTGTTCTTTGACGCTCCTCGTAATCGCCGGCGCGGGCTGTGCCGGGAGCCAATTCGCGCCGGCGCCTAGACTGAACCCTGGCGCGAATTCAGAACTACGCCGGGGTTCGGCTACGCTGCGCCGCTGTTTGGGCGGCGACTACTTTTGCGGAACGGTGCGTGTGCCGCTCGACCCCGCGGGCCAAGTGCCCGGTAAGACCGGCATCGCTTTTGCCTGGCTACCGCATTCCGATCGTGCCCGGCCATCCGACGGAACGATCGTTGCCGTCGAGGGCGGCCCCGGATATCCGTCGATCGGCTCGCGCTCGTTGTATCGCGCGCTCTACGCGCCTTTGCTGCAGCGCCGCGATCTGCTGCTCGTGGATAATCGTGGCACGGGACGATCGGAAGCGATCTACTGTGAATCCCTCCAGCGCGCTCCGATCATGCGGCTTCCGCAGGTCACGCGCTGCGGCGAACAGCTGGGCCGCCGCTCCGATCTCTATGGCACGGCGATCGCGGCCGACGACTTAGCGTCGGTGCTCAACGCGTTGGGCATCGGTAAGGTTGATATCTACGGCGATTCCTACGGCTCGTTCTTCGTTCAAGCGTTCGCGGGGCGGCATCCGCGGCGTGTGCGAACGATCGTGCTCGACGGCGCATACCAAGTCACCGGCGGAAGCCCATGGTATCCATCGACCGGCCCCACGATAGAAAACGCGTTCAATCTC
>JAFAXS010000042.1 GCA_019240755.1 Vulcanimicrobiota bacterium | reverse complement strand
GTAGTGACGCACCGATCCAGCGTCGCGAGCAGCGTCGCTCGCGGATTTCTGCCCTGGGCGGACGTCAGCTCGAGGTGCTTTCGCGTCGCGGGATCGATCGCGACGTACTGCCGCCGGCGGTACAGGCGGGGCGTCGCCGCCGGGCGCTCTCCGTTGCTGACTCCCGTTCGTTTGACAAAATCGCCCAGCGCGTCGACCGCCCGCGCAATCGCCAGCGACTCATCGAGCGAGAAGCCGCCGAAGCTCGGACGTTGCCGGTCGTCGACGATGCGCAGCGTTGACGTCGTCACGCGCGTACCGCTGCTTTCGAGCGTGCCCGCGATCGTCGCGCGTAAGCCCGCGGGAAGGTCGGCTACGATCTCGGTGGGCTCGACCCGCAAGAGCTCCGCCAGCATCTCTTCGTACGCGCCGTCTCCGCTGATCGCGGTGGCCTCCGAGTAGCCGGTAGAGACGTCCGCATAGGCGAGCGCGAAACTTTCCCCGGCGATCGTCACGGCGGCGAGGTAGTTATTTCGGCCGCCCTCGAGCAGTTGATCCTCGACGAGCGTTCCGGGCGTAACGAGACGGACGATGTCGCGCCGTACCAGGCGATTCGGCTGAGGCATCTCCAGTTGCTCGGCCAACGCGACGATGAACCGCTGGTGCACGAGGCGCGCGAGGTACTGCCCGAGCGCGTGATGCGGCACGCCGGCCATCGCAACGCGCCGGCCGCCGCCCGCTTCTTTACTGGTAAGCGCTATCTGCAGCGCTTTCGCGATGATCTCGGCATCCTCGCCGTAGGCTTCGTAAAAATCGCCGACGCGGGAGAGCAGAATGGCCTCGGGATGCTTCGCCTTCATCCCGAAGTACTGCTCGAGCATCGGCGAGTACTTCGTCACCGCTGAATGCTAAATTGCAGCCATCAGATTGACGATGGTGCGACCGGCCGTGACGGTGGGTCCGTTGAAGCGCTCCGAACGCCCCACGACTCTTCCGCTGCATCCCCAAACGTGCGCGTGCTCGATCTCGATGTCGAGCCACGGAGTTTGCGCGTACGCTTCCGCGGAATAGCCGAGCGGTTTCGCCGCGACGAGCGTCACGTTGTCGGTCGTCTTGGCGCTGAGTTTGTCGGGGTCTTTTTTCGAATCTCCGATAATGAGCGCCCGAGTCACGTGGCCCAACTTGCGGTCGTGGTACGCGCGCGTGACGGCGTTTTGCGCCTCGATCAGCCGCTCGAAGCGTTCCAGTGCATCGGCTCTGCTCACCTGTTCCCAGCGCGCCGCGGGCGTGCCGCGCCGCATCGAGTAGATAAACGTGAAGGCGTTGGCAAAGACGCCGCTACGGACGTACTCGAGCGTCGCGCGAAAGTCCGACTCCGTCTCTCCCGGGAATCCAACGATGAGGTCCGTCGTGATCGCGCAGTGCGGCAGGTGCCGCCGAATCAGCTCGACCTTCTCGTGGAACTGCGCCAAGGTGTACTTCCGGTTCATTCTTCGCAGGACGGCATCGCTCGCCGATTGCAGCGGAAGGTGAACGCGCGGATTGAGCGCAGCCACGCCGGCCAAATCGCCGACGATCTTTTCGGTAAAATCCTTCGGGTGCGGCGAGATGAAGGTCAGGCGCTCCAGCCCGTCGAGCCGGCCGACGGTGCTGCAGAGGTTGCCGAAGTCGGCACCCGACGCTGCGTCGTGCCACGCGTTGACGGTCTGACCTACGAGCATGACCTCGCGCGCGCCCTGGTGGATTCGTTCGCGCACCTCTTCGATTATCGCAGTGGCCGGCCGGTGATCGAAACGCCCGCGCACGTGCGGGACGATGCAAAACGTGCAGTAGTACGAGCAGCCTCGCTGAACCGTCACGAACGCGCGCAGGTGAGAAAATGCATCCTGCACCGCGTCCGCGGTGCCGCCGAGCGCAAACGGCAGCATGTTATCGCGGATGTCGTCGTCGGCGCCCTCACGCGGCGTGCGCGCGAAGTCCGGTTCCCACTCGGCCAGCTTGTCCGCCAATCGGCGCAGCTCGCGCGTGCCGAAGACCGCGTCGACGTGCGGCGCCAAACGCTGCATGCGATCTCGGTCCTGCTCGGCCAGACAGCCCATCACGACGAGCCGTACCTTCGAATCGCGGCGCTTGAGCGCGTTGAAATGGTTCATTCGTCCATACGCCCGCCGCTCGGCGTTGTCGCGAACCGTACACGTATTGAGCACGACGACATCGGCCGCTTCGGCGGAAGTCGCGATCGCATAGCCGAGGCTTCGGGCGCGGTCTGCCACGTAGCGCGAGTCGGCCTCGTTCATTTGGCAGCCGAAGGTCTCAATGTAAACGCTCGCCATCTTCTGACCGGCGGGACTTCGTTCCATGCGTGCCGGCTTCCGGCCCGGGTCTCGCTTGGCCCCGGTGCGAAGTGAAAACAGGTGCAGGAGTCGCAGATCGCCGGAGCCGAGGGAGCGCTCCATCCGGCGACGGTCGCGATCGTGGGCCGGCCGAACGTGGGGAAGAGCGCACTCTTCAATCGCCTGATTGGCCGCCGCCTCGCGATCGTCGAAGACAGCCCCGGCGTCACCCGGGATCGTCTCTATGCGGTCTGCGATTGGCGGGGTCGCGTGTTCAGCATCGTAGATACGGCCGGGATCGATCCGACGGCGGCGATCGCGCACGGTGCGGAGCTCGCGGAAGCCACTCGTCGCCAAGCCGAAGCGGCCGCGCACGAATCCGATCTCATCGTCATGGTCGTAGACGCGCAGACGGGGCTGCACGCGCTCGACGACGACGTCGCGAACATTTTGCGCCGCACGCACAGGCCCGTCGTTCTTGCGGCCAATAAGTCCGAAAGTAGCGCTGACGCCGGCGGCGTCTACGCCGAGTTTTCGCGGCTCGGTTTCGGCGAACCGTTTCCCGTCTCGGCAGTTCACGGCGAAGGCACCGGCGACTTGCTCGACCGCATCGTCGAGCTCTTGCCGCCGCAATCGGCCATCGCAACCGAGGGCGACGAACTCGCCCTTGCCGTGATCGGACGGCCGAACGTCGGGAAGAGCTCTCTCGTCAATGCACTCTTGGGCGAAGAACGAACCCTCGTCTCGGAAAGCCCCGGAACGACGCGGGATGCCGTGGATGCGGTCTTTGCCTGGCATGGGCGCAACTATCGCCTCGTCGACACCGCCGGACTGCGCAAGCAGCCGCGGGCCCACGGCGCAATCGAATACTACGCCGCATTGCGTTCGCTCGGCGCCGTCGCGCGGTGCGACATCGCGGTGCTCGTGTTCGACGCGATGGCCGGCATCCTGATGGCGGATCGCCGCTTGGCCGGCATCGCCATCGAAGAGCGCAAAGCGCTCATCGTTGTCGGAAACAAGTGGGATCTCGTCCGCGAGCAGAGCGGCGAGTTCACTCAAGGAGAGCTCGCGGCGGCGATCCGCGAATCGCTGCCCTTTGCCACCTTTGCACCGATCACGTTTCTTTCGGCGAAGACGCACCGCCGCTTAGGCAGCCTCATGCCGCTGGTCGCGCAGGTCGCGGAGAATCTGGATCGTCGCGTTCCGACGCCGAAGCTGAACTCCGTGATTCGCGATGCCGTACTGGCTCATCCGCCCGCGGTGCACGCCGGACGCGTGCTGCGGATTTACTATGCATCGCAGCCGGCGACGCACCCGCCGCTCGTCGTGCTTCACTGCAACGATCCGAAGCTCGCGCAGCCACATTACGTTCGTTTTTTGGAGAACACGCTTCGCGCCAATTTCAATTTTGAAGGCGTCCCGTTGACGCTGCGATTCGCGCCGCGCCGTCCCGACGAAGGCCCGTGAGCGAGGTCGGCCTTGCCCTTCCGATTCTGATCGCGCTTGGCGCCTTCTTGATCGGGTCGATTCCGTTCGGCTTGATCATCGGGCGCCTCTTCTACCGCACCGACATTCGCAGTCAGGGATCCGGCAACATCGGCGCGATGAACGCCCTTCGCACGCTCGGTAAAGGCGGCGCGGTCGCGGTGCTACTACTCGACGCACTCAAGGGGTTCGTTCCTACGATCTTGGTCGTATGGCTTTTGGGAGACCAGCTCTTGGGGTCGCTGGTCGCAACGGCCGCCGTGCTCGGGCATTGCTTTTCGCCTTGGCTGCGCTTGCGGGGCGGAAAGGGCGTTGCAACGTCGTTCGGCGCAATCTTTGCGCTCTGCTGGCCGGCGGGGCTGATTGCGGTCGCCGGCTGGCTCCTCGGCGCGCTTGTAACGCGCTACTCCTCGGTCGGCTCGTTGCTCGGAAGCATCGCCGCGCCCGTTGCGATATGGGCCTTTAGCGCCTCGCTCGTGGAGACGCTGTATGGCGTTGTCGCCGCGCTCCTGATCGTTTTCACGCACCGGCAAAATATCGCGCGCTTGCGCGCCGGCACCGAAGGACCGATCCGGCTGATCAAGCGCGGCGCGTGATTAGGTTTCGCCAGGGCTTTCTTCCCGCAAACCGTACTCCCCCACCCCATGATTTCTTCAAACGACCTTCGCAACGGCGTCACCATCGTCGTCGATGGCCAGCTCTGGACCGTCATCGAATTCCTTCACGTCAAGCCCGGCAAGGGTTCGGCGTTCGTGCGAACTCGGCTGAAGAACGTAAAGACCGGGACGACGTTGGAGCGCACGTTTCGCGCCGGCGAGAAGCTCGAGCGCGCAGTCGTGGACAACCGTCAGATGCAGATGCTCTACAACGACTCCGACGGCTACCACTTCATGGACCAGCAGACGTTCGAAAACGTGACCTTGCAGCGCGACCTGATCGGCGACCCGGCCGACTTTCTGAAAGATGGCATGGTAGTTGACGTGCAGTTCTATGAAGGGACGGCGATCGGCGTGGATCTGCCGGCGCACGTCGAACTGCGCATTGTCGAAACCGACCCCGGCTTTCGCGGCGACACCGCCACGAACACCACGAAGCCGGCCAAGCTCGAGACGGGCGCCACGGTCCAGGTGCCGCTCTTCGTTGAAAGCAACGACGTGATCCGCATAGACACGCGCGACCGTCGCTACATCGGTCGCGCGGGCTAAGCGCTCAACGCGGTGGAGCTCTTCGGCGCCGCATTCGTTGCGAGCGTTCTGGGCTCGATGGTCGGCTTGGGCGGCGGTTTCGTTCTCGTACCGATCCTGCGGCTCGTACTAGGTTTCTCCCCCGCCGAAGCGGCGGGCACGTCGCTCGTGCTAATCGTCGCCAACAGCGCGAGCGGCGCGTTCACCTACCTGCTGCATCAGCGCGTGCACGTGCGGCTGGGCGCGCTCATCGCGCTCGGAGCGCTGCCGACGAGCATCGCTGGCGCGATGCTTTCACTGCACATCTCGCCTCGGCTCTTCGACGTTCTCCTGGCTGCGCTGCTGATCGCGATCACGTTCGACATGTTGTGGAACGCGCAACGGCGCATCGAGGGGCGCGCCGAAGCGCCGAGCGTTCTCGCGATCAAAGGGATGTCCAACCGCCTCGCCGTGTCGATCGGATTGGCGGTGGGAATCTTCTTGAGCCTCTTCGGTCTGGGCGGAGGAATCATCGTCGTTCCCACGTTCCTGTACTTTTCGGAACTGCCGCTGCAGGCGATCAGCGCTACTTCGCAGTTCGCGATTCTTCTCAGCTCGCCGCCCGGGCTCATCACGCATATCCTTCAGCACGACGTCGCCTGGCGCGACGCGGCGCCGCTGGTCGCGGGCGGCTTGCTCGGGGGCCCGGTCGGCGCGCGTCTCTCGCTGCGTTTAAAATCGCGGCAGCTCCTCGTCGCGATCGCGCTCGCGCTTGGGATTGCCGCGCTATCGCTGATCTGGCGGCACGCCTAGCGAGTTATCCGGGCTGCGTCATCTTCGCGGGGACGACGATGCGATCGTACTCTTCTTCGGTGACGTGGCCCAGCGAAAGCGCCGCCTTCTTCAGCGTCGTCTTCTCGTGGTGCGCCTTCTTGGCAATCTGCGCCGCTTTATCATAGCCGATGTGCGGCGAGAGCGCGGTGACGACCATCAGCGACTCGTCGAGATACTTGCGAATCTGCTCTTCGTTGGGACGCAAGCCCTCGACGGCGTGCAGCCGGAACATAGTGCACGCGTCGCGCAGCAGCGCCGCGGAGTGCAGAAAGTTGTAGATCATCACCGGATTGAAAACGTTGAGCTCAAAATTGCCCTGCGACGCACCGAAGCTCACGGCGAGATCGTTGCCATACACCTGCACGCAGACCATCGTCATCGCCTCCGATTGCGTCGGGTTGACCTTTCCGGGCATGATGGAGCTGCCCGGCTCGTTTTCCGGCAATACCAGCTCGCCGATTCCGGCACGCGGTCCGGACGCGAGCCACCGGACGTCGTTGGCAATCTTCATCAGCGCCGCCGCCAGCATCTTGAGCGCTCCCGAAGCGAAGACGAAATCATCGTGTGAGGCGAGCGCCGTAAATTTATTCGGGTGCGAACGAAACGGCAGGCCGGTGAGCTCGGCGATCTTGCGCGCGGTTCGCTCCCCGAACTCCGGATGTGCGTTGAGCCCCGTTCCAACGGCGGTGCCGCCGATTGCGAGATCGTAAAGCGGCTCGAGCGCTTCGCGGCACGCGTGCAGCGCGCGATCGAGCTGCGTCACGTAACCCGAGAACTCTTGGCCGAGCGTCAGGGGCGTCGCGTCTTGCAGATGCGTCCGTCCGACCTTGACGATGTTTCCCCACTCTTTGGCCTTCGCTCCGAGCGCGTCGCGCAGCGCCTCGACGGCCGGCAGCAGGTCGACCATTGCGCGCGCGCCGGCGACGTGCATCGCCGTCGGGAACGTATCGTTCGACGACTGCGACATATTGACGTGGTCGTTCGGATGGACCGGCGTCTTCGATCCCATCGTGCCGCCGGCCAGCTCGATCGCGCGGTTCGAGATTACTTCGTTGACGTTCATGTTCGTCTGCGTGCCGGATCCTGTCTGCCACACGCGCAACGGAAAGTGATCGTCGAGCTTGCCGTCGATGATCTCGTCGGCGGCGGCCACGATCAACTGCGCGCGACGCTCGTCGAGCTTGCCGAGCTCGCGATTGACCAACGCGGCCGCCTTCTTCAAAACCGCCATCGCCTCGACGACTTGGCTCGGCATCACGTCGCGCGGCCACGTTCCCTCACCAATGTCGAAATGGTGCAGCGAGCGCGCAGCCTGCGCGCCGTAATACTTGTCGGCCGGCACCTCGATCGTGCCCATCGAGTCGCTCTCGACTCGCGCGTCGGTTTTGGGAACGCTTTCCGTCGTCATGATGGGTCTATTTTCGCCGCTTTCCCCGGGATTCTCCCCATACGAAAGTCGCTACCGCGGGCCGCGGCGCGCGGCGAACGCGCCTTCCAACGTCGTGCCGATCGGGCGTAGCTCGAGCACCTCGTAAATCGTCAGCGGAAAGCGAGGGTCGAAGCGGCGCTTGTTGCAGCGGGGACAGCTTGCCGGGCTTTGCGGACGGCGGCGGCGCAACGTCTCGAACGCGCACTGCTCGCAACGGAGAATGAAGCGCCGCTTGGACTCTTGCGAGGGCGCGGCGTTGCCGAGGTCATGATAGATCGAGGTCAACCCGCACTCGCGCAGCTTCGCCTTGAAGCGGGCGCCGTGGCTCGTGTCGCGATATTTAACGAAGCACCACGCGTGAATCATCTCGTGCAAGAGCGTCTCCTCGAGCGCCTCCGGATCCTTGCGAAAGTGCTTGGAAGAGAGCTCGATCGCGAGTGGGCGGTCCGAGTACGTGATGCGGCCGGCGGAGTTCGAGAAGCGCTCGTTGTAGGAAATGGCGCAGTCCGGCGCTTCACCATTGAAGAATTGATAGTTCAGCCGCGCAAAGAGCAGCTGCAGTTCGGCTTCGCATGGCAGTTCCACAAAGATTTTTTCTGCGCGCGTCCAAGCCACTCATCGTGCCGGCAAGCTCGTCGAGCGGTCTTCCCCCGCGCATCTACGTCCCGATCCTCGCGGTGACGGCGATCCTCTTCCTTTCCGTCATGGCATATCTCGTCGCGCTCGGATTCGGCGTTACCGGTTCGGTCTTTGGAAAGAGCGCGAACTCCGCCCCGGCGCGCTCGCAGCCGCAGGGCTCGCAAAATGCCGTCGAAGGCGGCCCCCCGCCGCCGGTGATGGCGCAGATCGCGACGCTTCGCAGCCGAATTGCGAGCCATCCTAACGACGACGTCGCGCTCACGCAGCTCGGCGACATGTATCTCGCCGCCAACAAGTTCGCAGAGGCGGTCCCGCTCTACCGGCAAGCCTTGCGCGCGAACCCGCACAACGTCGCGGCTCGAGCCGGCCTCGAGCAAGCCCGCGACGCGTTGCAGCGTTAGCCATATGCAACTTTTTATCTCCTGCGACATGGAAGGGACCGCCGGGGTATGCTCGTGGAGTCAGTGCGATCCCGAGAATCGCCACGAGTATCCGGTTTTCCGGCGGCTTATGACGCTCGAGGTCGCGGCTGCCGTCGAAGGCGCGCTCGGCGGCGGTGCGTCGCAAATTCTGATCAACGACTCACATTGGTCGATGCACAACCTCCTGCTCGACGAGCTGCCGCCCCGGCCTGAAATTCGCGTGATCTCCGGCGCTCCGAAGCCCTGGAGCATGATGCAAGGGCTTTCGGACGCTTCAGATGCGGCATTTTTCACGGGCTACCATGCCAAGGCCGGCGACGCCGCCACGCTCGCTCACACGTTCAGCGACGACGTGCACTGCGTGACCGTCAACGACGTTGCCTGCAGCGAAGCCTTGCTCAACGCCGCACTCGCCGGTTCCTACGGCGTTCCGGTCCTGATGATCACCGGCGATCGAGCGATCGTGGACGAGACACTGCGGCACCTCCCGTGGGCCGTGGGAGTGAGCGTCAAAGATCCAATCGGGTTCTCGTCGGTCAACTCGCTGCCGCCGAGCGCCGCCCGCGACGCAATTCGAAAGGGAGCTCGCGAGGCGATGGGGCGCGTCGGGAACGCCCGCCCCTTCACGTTCCAGCCTCCCCTCGAGTTGAGGATCGAAACGGCCGCCGTAGAGCACGCAGACTTCATTGAACTGCTTCCCGGCTTCACTCGAATCGCGGGCCGTGCCGTTCGCGCGACCGCCGGAGATTATCCGAGCCTCTTCGCAAGCTTCTTGGCCGCGACCCGCATCGCCGCCGCCGCCAACCGTCCATCATGAAACTATACATTTCGTGCGATATGGAAGGTGTGGCCGGAGTCTGCGCGTGGCAGCAAGTGGACGCGCGAAACTCACATCCCGAGTATGAAATCTATCGCCGTTACTACACGCAGGAGGTGAAAGCCGCGGTCGCGGGCGCGCGTGCGGCGGGCGTCACGGAATTCCTGGTCAACGACTCCCATGGGCCTATGCGCAATCTCGACCTCGAAGCGTTCGATTCCGACGTGCGCGTGATCTTCGGCAATCGAAAGACCTTCTCGATGGTGCAGGACGCCGACGCCGGCTTCGCCGGCGCTTTTTTCGTCGGCTATCACGGCGGCGCCGGCGACGCGGACGCCGTTCTCTGCCACACCTACACGCCGTCGGTCATCTACGAGGTGCGCCTCAACGGGATGCGGTGCAGCGAGGCGACGCTCAACGCTGCGCTGCTGGGATACTACGGCGTTCCGCTGCTCATGATCACCGGAGACCGCACCACCGTCGAAGACGTCCGTTCCCAGATGCCCTGGGTGCACGGCGCGATCGTGAAGGAATCCATCGGCAACTTTGCCGCGAACACAATGCTCCCGGGCAGCGCCTGCGAACTGATCCGCGCCGCCGCGGCCGAGGCCGTGCAGAACGTTTCCCGTGCGCAGTTGTTCCGCGTTGAGCCACCGGTGACGCTCGACGTCGATCTCGTAAGCGCGGCGCAAGCCCATCTCGTCGCGACGATTCCGGGTTTCGAGCGCGTGGGATCGCGCGGCGTGCGTTTCGTGCACGACGACTACGCCGTGGTTTTCAAGAGCTTCGTCGCCACGTGGCGTCTCGGAGGCCAAGCCTAATGCCGACTCTGTGGAGGAACTCTCTGTGATGCGTACGCTTGCCATTGCTCTTGCCGCGCTCGCTTTCGCGGGCTGCGATGATCGCTACGCCGCGCCATCGCTACCGGCCGCCCCGCAAACGCGGGCGCCGGCAACCGCCGCGCTGAAGTTTCGCGTCTTCACAGCAGGGCGGACGCAAGGTTTTCCGGCCGGCGCCGTGGCGGCGGATATCGCACCCGACGCGAGCGGCAACGTGTGGTTCACCGACTATGCAACTCCGGCGATCGGAAAGATCGCCGCCGACGGCTCCTTGACCGAATACACGCAAGGGCTGATGCCCGGAGCGCTCCCGATGGCCATCATCCCGGGGCCCGACGGGAACATGTGGTTCTCGGATTACGGCGGCGTGGCGATCGGCAAAGTCACTCCGGCCGGAGCCATTACCGAGTTCAGCTCGTCGCAATACGGCGGCACGAAGACGATTGGGATTGCGTTCCGGCGCGGCCATCCATGGCTGCTCGGCTACGGAGCTCAACCGCTGTTAGGGCATCTGACTGCGGGCGGCACCATCGCGATTCGGTTGCTGCCGCCGCACGTGACGACGGATCCCGCATTCGTTTCGGATTCGGCCGGCAATCTGTGGTTCGCCGCGCTGAAACAGCACCTGCGCGGCGAGATCGCCGAGTTGCCCGCGCGCGACTTCGCGCTGATGCGCCTGCCGCTGCACATGAAGCATGCGTTCGCGCCCTGCTGCGTGAATCAGGCGCCCCGAACAATGATCGTCGGGCCTAACGGCGATCCGTGGTTCACGACGCTCTACTACATCCACAAGTCGTCGCCGGCACAGTTCATCGGCACCGTCGCGAGCGGCTCGGTTAAGCTCTTTCGGCTCACGTATCGCGGCCTGACAAAACCTGCAATCGCGAGCGGAATCGCCGCCGATCAAGCGTCGTTATGGATCTCGGGAGACGATCCATTCGGCAATGATGGGGCCCTTTGGCAGATCGATGCTAAAGGCAAACAGTCCGCCGTCAGCGTTCCGTATAGCCCCTACGGATTAGCGGTCGACGGCCGCGGCAGGCCGTGGTTCACGTCGTTCTTCAGCGGCTTGCCAAGCCAAATCGTCGAGGTGCTAACGCGCTAAGAGCGCCGTTCGAGCGCTTTCAAGTCTAATAGATCCTTTTCGCGACCGGCGGCTCGTTTGTTGCGAATAAGGTCCTGCTTTGAAATCACCGGCACATCGAAATCGAGCACGCGGGCCGTCTCTCGGTGCGACCAGGCCTCCGCGAACGTAACGCCTTCGACGCCGGTGATAACATCGACTCGCAACGGCTCCACTCCAATCATCCAGATCGTATCATCGTGTTCGAAGTCCGCAAGGGTCACCTGCTCCATCGGCGCACCGAAGGCGGCCAACGCTTTGTAGACCAGTCGAGCATTCTTCGGAGTTGGCTCTACCCACACGTCGAAATCCATGGTGGCGCGAGGATGTCCGTGATAGGAGACCGCCGCCGCTCCGATGACGAGATATTTAGCGTCTACCGCGTTGAACTCGCGCAGTAGAGCGATCCAGTCGGAGTGAAGCTGCATCAATCCCTTTCATCAGCAGCATGTTGGCCATAATTTCCCACGACATTGCCATGCGGTCTTCAGGCTTCATCGCCGCAACGATCTCTCGCTCGAACGAGCTTTCGTCCTCGCCACGCTTGATCTTGCGCGCCTTCACGATGCGACCGCCGGTCGTGGCGAGCCGAGCGCGATCGCGATGTCGACCACGTCCGCTTCATTGAGCGAGAGGCGCCGCATCGCGCTTTCGTAGAGCTCGATCGTCTCTTCGCTCTTGCTGGAGGCAGCGCGTTCCTCCCGCAGCCGCTTGACCTCGTCGGTGACGCGATGCGCCAAGTCGGGCGTCGCTTCCACTCCGGCATCGCGGAGACGCGCCTCGTTTCGTCGCAGCGTGTCTTCCACGAGCGCCGCACCGGTGTGCTTGCCGAACACCCACGACGTCGCACCGCCCACGAGGTCGGCCGGGACGGCCTCGTACATGCGATGGTCGATCAACATCGCTTGCGTGTGGATACCCGACTCATGGGCGAAGACTTTGGCGCCGACGATCGGTTCGTGTTGCTGGAGCGGAATGCCGCTCATGCGCTCCATGAACCGCGCAAGCTCGCGCAACCGATCGTAGCGCAGGCCGGGAAGCTCGATGCCGTAGAGCACCCGTAGCGCCACGACCAGCTCGTGCAGCTTGACGTTGCCGGCGCGCTCACCGTAACCGTTGGCGGTCACGGAGATGACCTTGAAACCACACGATGCGGCCGTGATCGCGTTGATCGTTCCTAGGCCATAATCGTTGTGCAAGTGCGCGACGATCGGCAGCCCCTTCGGCAACGCGGCGACGATGCGCGAACAGTACCAGCGCGTCGCCTCAGGCGTCAGCGTTCCAACCGTGTCGGGCCACGCCGGCCGAGTGCCGCCCGCGGCTAAGCCGGCCCTGAAATAGTTGATGAAGTACTCGACGTCGCCGCGGCTACCGTCTTCGGCGCCGAACTCGACGCGCTCGATCCCCTGATCGCGCGCGTACGCGATCGCGTCGCACTGTAACCGGATGTTGGCCTCGCGATAGAACGACAGCGGCAGTTCGAGCCACTCTCGCTCGTCGCGCCCCTCGTATCGCAAGAGCGTCTTCCCGATCTTGTACTTGAGATGCAGGTCGCTGCCGCTCGTGAATATGAAGAAGGTGACCTCGCGCGGATCCACACCGACTTCGCGCAGTGTCTGCACCGTAACGTCGATGTCTTTGCGGTTGCTGCGGCACATCACCACGATCTCGGCGTTACCGAGCTCGCCACGCCGCTTCGCCTCCATGACTAGCGCCAGGGTCGTCCGATCGCCCTGCGACGCCGCCGGGAAACCGACGCTCATGATGTGCACGCCGATGCCGGCCAACACTCGCGCGATTTCGAGCTTTTGCTGCGGCGTGTAGCAGACGCCCGGCATCTGTTCGCCGTCGCGCAGCGTCTCGTCGTAGATCCGTATCTCCGCGGCATCGGGAAACCGGACCGTTTCCGTGAACTCTTTGGGATCACGGATCAGGCGTTCGATTGGCTCGCGGAGCATGTTCATAGCTTCTACGCGTGTCGCGCCATCTCTTCGCCGCGCTCCTCTTGGCGCGCTCCGAACCGCAGCTCCGCCGTATCCCGCGGGAACATCAGGTCGATCGTCCAGTCGAACGCCACGCGCAACTTACGCTCCAGTCCCGGCAAGCGCAATAAGTAATACGTTCGCCACAAGAACCACGCGACGAATCCGGTAATCACGCGTTCACCCGGGAGTTGCGCGACGGCCTTGCGTCCGCCCAAGGCCGCCATCATGCCCAGCGCCCGATAGACGAACGGCTGAGTGGACGTCCCGCGCAACGCTGCAACGAGGTTATCCGCGCACAGCGGCCCCTCGCGAATTGCGTGTTGGGCCGTCATCGGATACGTGCCGCCTTCGCCATCCGGAATCGCCGCGCAATCCCCCAACGCCCAAACGCCGGAGACTCCCTCGACGCGCATGTCCCGACCCGTGCGAATCGCTCCGTGCCGATCCATCGGAAGACTCGTGGCCGCAAGGAACGGCGATGGTTTGACGCCGGCGCTCCAAACGATCGTCTCGGTTGCGATATGGCGGCCGCTCTGCAGCGTCAAGCTGTGCTCGTCCGCGGCGGCGACGCCGTCTCCCAGCACCACCTCGACGCCTTTGCGCTGCAGCACGCGACGCGAGTACTCTCCCATCTTCGCCGGAAGCCCCGCCAGCAGCGCTGTGCCGGCCTCGACCAAGACGATCTTCGGGCGATTCGCGCGAAGGTTCTTGTACAACGGCACCACGCTGCGAAAGAGGCCGGCGATCTCGCCCGCCGTCTCGACCCCGGTGAAACCGCCGCCGACGATCGTCACGCACAACAGCTTCTCGCGGCGCTCGTCGTCGGCGATCGTATCGGCCATTTCCAAGAGCCAGACCAGATGGTTGCGCAGGGCGTCGGCATCCGCCAATGTCTTGAGCGCCCACGTATTTTCGGCCACCCCGGGCAGGCCGAACGTCGACGTGGAGGAGCCTAACGCCAGCACCAGCTGGTCGAAAGTCTGCGTGCTGACGATGCGCGTGAGTACGTGACGGTAGCGCACCGCATGCTCCTTGATATCAATGGCCTCCACGTCGGCCAAAATAAACTGCGCCCTGTGCAACTGCTCGCGGATCGGCGTGACGACGTGGCGGACTTCCAACTCACCGGAAGTCACCTCGGGAAGCATCGGCGTGAAGAGCGAGTAGTTGTTGCGGCTTACGAGCACGATCCGAGCCTCGGCGGGACCCAACCGGCGCTCCAGGCGCCGCGCCACGGCGACGCCGGCAAAGCCTCCTCCAACGACGACGATGACCGGCATACCGCGCAGTTGAGTATATCGCCTCGCATCCACCTTTACGGTCCTCCGCCCTGCAATTTTGGGATAGCCCCGGCGCGGCGCCCGACGGTACACTAGTAAGCGGAAGGGAGAATTACTCTTGAAAGGTCTTACTATTTCACTTTGCTGCGCCTTCGCATTGGCCGCCACGTCGCCGGCGACGGCGCAAATGAGCGCGCCGAACCTCACGGGGACGTGGGCCGTTCAGCAGACCGGGCTCAACGGAACTTCGACGTCCACCGTGAAGCTGACGCAATCCGGCAATGGCGTCGTCGGCACCAACGCTGCGAACGGAAATGGATTCACGGGCACGTTCGTCAGCGACACGCAGATCAACGGTAAATGGCACGGCCCGGGCGGCGCGGGTTGGCTGACTGTCTACGTGAGCCCGAACGGTCACAGCTTCAACGGAACGTGGGGCTACAACGGCCGCGCGGCCAACGGCTCGTTCGTCGGCAACAAAGTTCTGCCGCCATCGCCCGTCACGGCTGCGGGAACGTGGCACGTGGCGGGCGCCGGGGGGCCGACGGGATTCGTGGGAATAATGCGGTGCACGCAATCGGGCCCAACGGTCGTTTGCCACGCCGGTGCCATTCTGATCAACGGCAAGTTCCGGACGAAGGATAAAGTGCGCGCAACCTGGACAGGGCCAAACCGCAACGGCTGGTTCGCGTTCTGGTTCAACGACGACAACAACAGCTTCAACGGAACGTGGGGCTATGGAAAAGATTCGACGCCGCCGGTGGGTCGCGTCATCGGACAGCGCTCGCTAGGCGGTTAGCAGCGCACAACGAGACGACGTAGAAAGATAGATGGCGATGCTTGACATCGCCATCCACCTTATCTCACTTGGATTCTTGTAGAAGCTCTTGGATGTCGATACCGCGTTTGACCGGCCAGAGAAGACTCCAGCTCACTCGCAGCGTCGTCTGAGGTGACGTAAGTGGCCGCACGACGTTCGTATAATAGAGGACGCTCAGCGACATCAACTGGCCGTCGTTCTTGAAGGTCTTCGAAACGCCGCCGCCGAGCGGCACCGTCCACTTATTTTGCGGTAATGTCCAGTTCGCCGTGATGACCGGTGCCATGGAGATCGCCCAACCGCCCTTCAGGTTATAGTTGATAAAGGGTTGAACGAGAAAAGAGCTGACGTTTGCGCGATTCGATAGACCGGCAAACGACCAGAGTTGCGTAACGAGCGCGCCAAGCACCATGTTTCCCGGCATCAGTAACCCGACGGCGTCGGGCCCAACCGACCATTTACCGGTCCCCAACGTGTTGGGTGTCGCGGTCGGAAATTGAAAGATCGGGCCGGCGCCCCAAATGAATTGGCCCGGCTTGGTTTTGGGCGCGAAGAACAACTGTTCTTGAACGTCGCTTATGCCCGACGTCCATGGACACCCCGTCGGTGCTGCGCAGGCGGCGGGCGGCGCAAAAGAGGGCTGTGACAGTACGGGGATGATCGTTCTCGCGATCAGATTCATGTTCGTACTCAACATGATCGGAAATACCGGTTGTACGTTGAGGTTGTATTGATAGCGCGTATACGGCCCAACACCGAAGTTGAAGTTGTTCTGGAACGGAAAGACGGTAATGTTGCCGACCGGGTTCTGTGACGTCTTGATGATCGCCAGTTGCAGCGCTTGTTGCTGCTCCGGAGTCAGTTTACTGGCATCGAATCCGCCCGTCTCGGGAGGCCCGGGTGCTTCACTGGCTTCGGCGGATGGGGTCGCGGTTGCCACCGCGGCCGGCGTTTCCGGAGCCGGCGCTTCTTGCGCCCGTATCTCGGCGGCAGTCAAGAATAACGCGCATACGATCCCCCCAGCGGCTGCGAAAAGGCGCATCATAGGATACATAAATCGGTCTGACTCCTCTGCCGCGATTGTAGGCGCGACCGAATTATTAGCTCTATCCCAAAGGCGCAATGGACCCCGGCGCGGACCTTTGTCGGAAAGGAGCGGCCCCCTGGTCGCCGAAGCCGCGGCCAAGGGCTAATCGGCCCGGCTCGGAATCGCGATGCGCCTTGGCATCGCGCTCTATTTTTGCTCCTCGCAAACGATGCGACGGAAGAGACGAGGATGAAGTTGCGTTTACGCTCCGACAATCTTTGCATTACGAAAATGCAGCATTCGAAGCGGCTCGAAGGTTCGACCGCCAAGGGGGCGTTCGTCCCCGAGAGCGTGTCATGGGCACAGCTCGAAGCGGGGGACTTTGAAGTCCGATTTGGCTTTTTGTACGCCGGCCCGCTGACGCTTTCGCTGAAGCGCTACAATCTCGGCTTCCAGTCGGAGGCGGATATCCGGCCAGACACATCATTAGTTTCAATTGTGGCGGATCGCCGTACGCAAGCCCGATCGTTCGGAATCACGATCGATGAGAGCCACCTCTTTGCGAGCGGGAAGGCAGTCGGTGTCAGCAGTCTCGGCCCGGCATCGTTTTATTCCGCGAGCATCGACCTGCCGGAGCTCGCCGCCGGGTTCTCCGACGTTCCGGATACGATCGCGCTGCTCGAGGACGCTCATTGCACGGCCCTATGGAACGACCCGCTCAATGCAAGTCGCTTCCGGGCCTTTATGGATAACCTGTTTCTGCACGGTCAAGGAGCTGACGGCCCGCTTCCGCGGCGAGCGGTCTACGGCACCCTCATCCCGCTCATCGGCACCGCGCTCGATCGCCTCCACAAGCGTGTAATCGAACCATCGAAGTGCCTCGACCGCCGAGTGCGCGCCGTTCGGACCTGCATCGCCTATATGCGCGAGCACGTTGACGACACGATTACCCTGCTGGATCTAAGCCGAGTGTCCAAGATGCGATCTCGTTCTCTCATCAATGCCTTCGCTGCGGTGACCGGCTTCAGCCCCATGGATTATCTGCGGAGGCTCAGGCTCAACGGCGTCCGCGACGCGCTCCGCCGCGGAAACAAGCAAACTCGCATTATCGACGTCGCGGCCGATTGGGGATTCTGGCACATGGGGCATTTCACGCGGTGTTACCGCGCGCTCTTCGGAGAGGCGCCCTCGCGGACGCTCTCCAACTCCTAAGTCACGCCGCATATGGCGCGAGAGCGACGAAATCACAGACCGAACGTGTAGCCTAAGAGGGGCCCATACATGGCGAGCTTCTGCACGTGCGACAGCCCCGAGAAGCCGCCGTACGTCAGGGAGCGATAGAGGAAGACCAATGTCTGGCCATGATTGAACGCATAGCCCGCTCCCGAGTAGAACTGCCACGTGTTGTTGGATAGTTGGCCTACGCCCGTACCATAATCGGCATAGTACGGCACGAAAAGATGGCTGTCGCCAAAAAATGCCTTGCCGCGCAAGCCGAAGATAAAATCTTGGGCGATGTCTCCCGTTTGAATAGATCCCGATCGGAAAAATGGATGCCGCTGGCCGATAATTGCATTGTAGCCAAACGAGAGGCTCAGTGGATACTCACGCATACCGGCAAAAAGGTCGAGATTAGCGTCGTGACCGTGGGCGATGGTGTAGCCGGCCGCTGCCTCCCATATGGACTCGCGAAGGCGGACGTTCGTGCTGAGACTGATGGGGATTTGAAGCTTGCCCAAAGGCCCGCTGAGTGTCGCAGTGGCCGAACTGCTAACCGTTGCATTGAGGTAGATATAGTCGCCGAAAAGGTCCACCTCGCCCTTGCGTACGTCGAAGGCCGTCATTATCGCCGAGTTGACCTTGGGCAAATACGTGCTCGGCCCAACCGCGGCGCTGAACTGCCGAACACCGCCCGGGGTGCGTGGCAAGTTAGGAATATTGAACTGGAACGTTCCGCCGACCGTCGGCGCCCAAAGG
>JAFAXS010000033.1 GCA_019240755.1 Vulcanimicrobiota bacterium | reverse complement strand
GTAGCTGCCGGAGTCGGAGCCGAGCGCCTTGCGTACGTCGGCCCGATGTTCTTTAGTTTTCGGACGCACCGCGACGATAATGCCCCCCTCGCGCAAGCCTTTCTCATAGTCTTTAGCGCGTTTCTCGCCGATTCCGACCCCGACGAGCCCGCCGACGATGCCACCCCCCGCCGCGCCGACTCCCAAGCCAGCTAATGCCGCAGCTAAAGGGCCCACAACCAGCGGCGCAGCAAGTCCGCCCGTACCAGCGATTGCCGCCACGCTACCAGTGGCCGTAAGCCCCGCAACGATCGCGCCGAGAACACCTCCTATGGTAGCTCCGGCAGCAAGCCCTTCGCTGCCTTTGGCCTTCACGACTGCGGAGAACGCCTTTTCTCGTGTTTTGTCGTCCATCATTACGCTTATGTCATCCCGACCGTAGCCGAGCGCGTGTAGGCGGTCGACCGCCGCGCTGGCCGGTTCCCGGTCATAGTATATTTCGGATTCGAATGCGTAATCTTTATCGTACATACTTCCTCGCTTTCCGGCGCTTTATACCCTTCGCTGTTCATGACAAAACAAACAGCTGTTGCCCGCCTGTGGATGGACAATCGCTTCCGCAACATTGGATGATGATTGCGTTTGGCTTGGCTCAGCCTTACTGCCTCTCACCGCTCTTGAAATACCGAAGACCGATGGCGGCCGCGCCGATTGCGAATGCGCCAATCGTAGATGCAAAGACAGTATTTGCGGTTAACGGACTGGTCAGCACGCTCAACACACCGATGCCGATGATTGGAATCGAGTTGCCCACGAAGATCGCGCAGAAGTACGCAGAAACGACGGCGGCGCGCTTGTCCTGCGGCGCGAGTTCGTTAACGACTTCAAGGCTACCGCGATAGCCTAGCCCCAATGCTGCGCCGGTGACCGCAGAGCCCCCCAGTAAGAGCGGCATCGATTTGACTGCCTGCGCAAGGACCAAGATCACGACACTCGGCACAAGCATGAGCAGACCGCTCAGCATGGCTTTGTCGCTCTTGATCTCATGAAAGCAAAGCGTCACCAACGCAGCAATCGCAATCATCTCGAAAACGACGGCGCCGGCCGTGGCGATGCTTGTATTGCCCAGATCCCGGCTGAGCACACCCGGCAGGAGAGCAAAGTAGAAACCTGCCAGTGCAAAAGAACTGAAGCCGGCGACTGCTGGAGGAATGAACTTTCCTTGTACGCCGGGCGGTACTCCGATGCGCGGCGCAAAAGAGACGTCCTTGAGGTCTATTGCAGGTTGTTCGACGCTCTCACAAGCGCGAGCAACGATGAATGCCGTCACAACGAGCATTGCCGCGTAGACGAAGAACGGGAGTTGGAGCGGTGCAGGCGCATACTGTGCGAGCAAACCGGCGAGTAATGGGCCTGCCGCGGCACCGGCAAGGTTCGCGCTCGTTGCCGCGACCGTGGCCCGGGATTGGCCCGACTTACCATGTAAGTCGGCAAGCCAGGCCGTACCCGTACCCGACGACAGCCCAACAGCAAAACCACTCACTAATCGCGCGGCAAACAGCCAGACTGTGCCGGAGGAGAGAACGTACAACATCGTGCTGCAAAGCGCGAGAATCAACGCAGGAACACCCACGCGCACGCGTCCGATTCGGTCCGACACGCGTCCACAGAACAACAAGGCGACCAGATTGCCGACCACGTAAACCGCATAGATCAGGGTCAGCGTAATTTCCGAGAAATGAAACTTTCCTCGATACAGTGCATAGAGCGGCGTCACGAGCGTGCTGCTCATGAATCCGACACCGATCAGCAAAGCCGCCGGAACGATGGCCGCAAAGCGAGGCTGTGTTTGTCGTGGGGCCGATCGATTCGAGGCGGCCTGCGACCATAGGGTATTCACGCCGCCCACTCCACGCCGAATGCTTCACGAAGGCCGCTAACACCGACGATCCCCAACCGGTTCGATACCAGCGTCACCGCTGCGCGCCGTACAAGCGCATCAGCGACGGCCACCCCCAATTCGCTCGCCAATGATCGTAGCACGTGCGCGCACGACCTAAATCAGAATACTCTTTTGCTGCGCCGGTAGCGCTAGTTCGCGTTGCCGTGAGCCTAGCCGCGCGAGAGCCGTCTCCGATTAGCCGCCCGATCTCTTCAATCTGAGGAGTCAACAGCATCCTTAGGTGTTTCCCGGTTCAGATGTCGCGACACTCAGTTCGGCGCGCGCCGAAGATGGCCATTCACTTTGGGCCACAACGTTTCATACGTTCACGAAGTGCGGTCGAGATTGCGGTGTGTGTCGAGCTTGCGACCGATTCATATCGCGCAGCGGAAGTATGTGTCAGGCGTAATCAACCCTCGGTAGCTCAACCAGTCCGTGCGACATTTGTTCAACGCGGCTCGACGAGCAGATCAGCGATCTTGCCGTTGGGCGCGCGAGCAATCGTGATCGATAGCGCGCGGTCGCGCGGGAAGGCCACGAAGACACTAGTGATCGTGAACACTGCTCGTTTCTCGGTTTGCAGATCCTCAAAAATCATAGGATCGCCGAACGACTGAAGCGCCGAACTAAGGTGCCGTAGTCTGGCGGGAGTCGCGATTGCGGCTTCCGCCGGCGTCAACGCGTTTGCCGACAGTCCGTTCGAACGGAGCTCCGCGAAGAGCGCGCGCACTTGCTGCATCGCCGTCGGGTCGCTCTCGCCGGCTGATGCCGGCGTTATCGGCACGCTGCCGGCCGGCAGGTCGGGCGAGCGCGGGAAGAATCCGAAGGTGCCAGCTATTGCACCCGCAAGAAGTCCCGGCGCCGCCGAATTCTCCTGGTTGCAGAGCACCGCCACGGCAAAACGCTTTTCCGGAAGGAAGGCGTTTTCACTCGTGAAGCCTTGCACCTCGCCTTCATGCGATAAGAAAGTTAGTCCATTGATCTGCGTTACGTTCAGGCCGAGCGCGTAGCCGGTCCCTACGCCCGACGTGAGGTGCTGCTCCGAGACGAGCTCGCGCCACGATTCCGGACGCAGCACTTTCCCATCCATCAGCGCAATGTCCCAACGCACAAGATCCTCAGCAGTCATCGCTATGCCCGCAGCGCCGTTGAGCCAGTTCTCCCCCTCGGTAACGGCAATCTCTTGGCGCCCCAACAGAATGCGGTCGTAACCGTAGAGCGTTGCTGCGCCAAACAAGGGTCGCTTTTCGTAGATTGCGCCGCGCAGCTTCAGCGGATAAAAGAGGCGTTCGTCAAGGAACGCGCCGTACGACTTCCTGGTAAGCTGTTCGATGAGCTTGGTGAGAATCGCGTAGCCTGTATTGCTGTACGCCCACTGCGTACCGGGCGCAAAATCGAGCGGCGCACGGCTATAGCGCGCGATGATCTCATCTAAGGTTGCATTTTGGAAGAGGTCAGGGTTCGAAAGCGTCGCGTAGTAGTCGGGATAGCCTGCGGTATGGGTGAGCAGTTGGCGAATCGAGACCTCGCCCCCGTGTGGGATGTCCGGCAAATACGTGGCTAGCGGAGTATCGAGTTGGAGTTTGCCGTCTTGCTGCAGCAGCAGCACGCAAACTGCGGTGAACTCCTTGCTGATCGAGCCGATTTCATAACGCGCGTCGGGACGGGCAGCACCGTAACTGCGCACGTACGCGAGACGTCCGTCAAGAGCAACTGCAACGGAGACGCTGGGCAGTTGCAAACGCGCCATCGTCCGCTCCACGACGCCGTCGATTCGCGGCGCAGAAAGCTGAACGAGCGATGCGGCCGCGAAGATCAGCGCGATCAATGCGTTTTACCGAACATGAGGCGGCTGCAGAGCGCGCCGTTGCAATCGAGATCAGGTTGTGGGAGCGACACGCATTCAGCCTTTTTCAAGAACCCTTGAGACTTGCGCTCGCGCTGATGCCGGTGTTCTTCATTCCCCGGGAGCAGGTTCGGGAGTCCCGAATGTGCGCCCCTTCGATGTCCCTAATTCCGCTCCAAGCAAGCCGGGATTCCGCACCGCTGCGGGCGTGCTCGGACACGCCTCGCCAATGGTCACGCTCTCGACCTACGCACTTCATGCCCGAGCGCAACGCGAAGCGGTCGATCGTCGCGGAGAGCGGCTCACAGCGGCGGGTTTCGACGCGGCACGGATGGTAGCGCCAACGGGAATCGAATCGGTTCAATCACGGTTGCGGATTCTCGCCGAAGATCCAAAAAGCCAGGGGAATAAGTACTTTTGCTAATGCCTTTGGTCGCCTGCGGGCGCCGACGGTTGCCATTGACGGCAACCGTTTGGGAACCCCCTCCGGAGATCATCGGCAGCTTGTAAGAAGCTTAGTGTATCAGCGTACTCGGATGACTTCGCAGGAGGGCTATGCAGCGCTGTAGC
This sequence comes from Vulcanimicrobiota bacterium, assembly GCA_019240755.1. Taxonomy (GTDB): domain Bacteria; phylum Vulcanimicrobiota; class Vulcanimicrobiia; order Vulcanimicrobiales; family Vulcanimicrobiaceae; genus Cybelea. The sequence continues at coordinate 1,714 of JAFAXS010000033.1, read as the reverse complement.
GGAGAATGTGGCCCGGCAGATACGATAGGAGCGTCTTCATGCCCGATTCTGGTCGATCGCGATCCCAGAAGGAGCATGGGCGGTCGCATACGCTTTACCAAGAAGCCGTTTGGCTACAGGGGGACAGGCGACTTTAGTCGCATTTTACTTTTCTCCGAACCGTGACCGCCAGTCAGGTTCACTCTGAGCTTGATTCGGGTCACGGGCTCATGAAAGGAGATTGGAGCAAATGAACATCCTGAGTTTTGCCCGCTACGCCCTCGGCGCATCAGCGGCCGCAGTGGTGCTCGCCGGGTGCAGCGGTGGTTCGCCGCCCTCGGCCACAAGTGCCGTAGGGCTGCCGCAGCGCGGCGTAGCCAGCAGCCACTACATTTTCCCCAGCAAACGCCTCATGGCGATGACGAATGCTAGAGGTTTTATACCGAAACCGAGCCATCGTCGAGGCAAGTCGTGGGTCAACCCCCTGGCAAAGCACACCCAGTACCTTCTGTACGTCGCTGACACCGGTGGCACCGGCAACTACGACATCTACAACTATAAGTCGCAGGCGGGTCATCTATTCGGAGTGCTCCACCCGGGCTCGTTTGGCTTCAGCATGCCGACGGGTTCGTGTGAAGACACAGCCGGCAACGTTTACATCGTAGATGCAGGTTCGGGTCTTCTCTGGCAGTTCCCGCACGGCTCGACGGCGGGCGCATCGGTAGCGATTACCAACGCGATGATGCCGCTCGGTTGTTCGGTCGATCCGACAACGGGGAATATCGCCGTTTCGAACTTTGGCAACTCCACGATGAACATCTTCCAAGGTGGCTTCAGTGGAACGCAACTGCTCAGCACAGCGCTCGAGCCCTATATGTGGAGCCCTGGGTACGATCCCAGCGGCAACCTCTTCGTCGAATCGGAGCAATCAGCGTTCACCTCGATCGAGCTCGAGGAACTCCCCGCCGGAAGCAGCACCTGGGGTGTCATCTCACTGCCGAATCAGGCGTGCGGAAATCCGTTCTGCTTCCCGGATTCGGTCCAATGGGACGGCACGTACCTCGAGGCCGGCGATCAGAACTTCGGCTCGACGAACACTACCTCTGTGACGGACATCATGGGCGCCTTTCGAATCTCCGTCTCGGGTTCGACCGGCACTGAGATCAGCTCGACCACGTACAAGGGCAACTGTGCCACCACCGCGCCCACCGCCGACGCGCTCCAGATCTTCGTCGGTGGAACCACGCGTTCCAACAACGGAGCCGTTTTCGGAAACATCGATTGCGTCGGTAACGTCAACTACTACAACTACACCGCGGGCGGCGATGCGAAGAGAAGCCTTCCCGTCAACATCGCTCCGGTAACTGCGGGATACGGCATTTCCGTCAGTGCGATGAAGAACTAGGCTTGGCGCGTTAAAAAGAAAGGGACGGCGCCACCGCCGTCCCTTTTACATACCGGGTAGGTCTAACCGGGCCCCGCGGTGCGGGTGCTCGCGTTACCCGATTCAGCCCGTGCCACTCTTGCCAATTTTGAAGCTTGCAAACGCCGTCGTTAACGCCTCGAATACAGATGATGCTCCGTCGCTGTCTAAACTCTACACGAACGACGCAATCGTAGTCGACGAGATTCCTCCGTTCGTGTGGCGCAGAGTCGGCGCGGGGATTTGCATCAGCGACTTCCAGCGCTCCGCTTCGACGGCTATTTGGTCCAAACGATGACGATTCAATGGGCA
>JAFAXS010000073.1 GCA_019240755.1 Vulcanimicrobiota bacterium | reverse complement strand
CTCTTTGCCCTCAGCCCGCGCATCGATCATCGTCAAGAGCTCGTCGTGATACTTGTTCGTGAATTTCTCGGGTTCGAACTCCTCGGCGCTCATCGTGTCGATGAGCATACGCGCCATCTTCATCTCTTTCTCAGGAAGCTTTTCGCGGCCGGGCAAGTCGATCGAGTCGGCCTCGACGATCTCGTTCGCCCAGTGCATTAGCTCCAGCACCAAGGCTACATTAATCGGCTTGACGGCCGCGATGTACTCTTTGGTGCGAATCACGACGCGCGCGATCGCCACGCGGTTGGTGTCCTCAAGGGCTTCCCGCAGCAAGGCGTATGCGTGCCGCCCCTGTTTGGTCGGCTCTAGATAGTAGGGCTTGTCGAAGAACATTGGATTGATCTTCTCCAACTCGACGAACTCGAGGATGTCGACCGATTGCGTCGCCTCGGGATTGACCTTTGCAAAGTCCTCGTCGGTAAGGATCACGTACTGGCCCTTTTCGTACTCGTACCCCTTGACGATCTCGTCCCAGGGAACCGGCTTGCCGTCGACGCTGCAGATGCGCTCGTAGCGAATCCGCCCCTCGTCTTTGGCGTGAAGCATATTAAACGAAAGATCGTCGGTCTTCACCGCGGTAAACAGTTTGACGGGGATCGTGACGAGCCCGAAGTTGATGGCTCCCGACCAAATTGCATGCGCCATAGGATTCTTATTCTACCCAGGCTTCCGGCTCGCCGCCCCTACGACCAAAGTCGCTGGGCCTTCGCGATGGCGGCCTCCAGCCGTTGTTTCTTCCAGGCTCGGCCGCCCCATAGGTCGCCTTCGCGCTGCAGCCGTTTTGGCATCGTTCGTATCGTGTGTTTCGCAAACTCGTCGGCAGGCCGCACTCGTCCTCGGCGTCGCGCCAGCGCCTGCACTTCGCTCCAATGCAGCGGCGTCGAAACGGGAGCACGGTCGCGCGCCCGGACGGAGTACGGCGTGACGATTGTCTTTCCCAAACCGACTTGCACGTAGTCGAGGTAGACCGCGTTCTGCGGACGCTTCGCCAGCGTCCGCTCGAGCGTGACGTCCGCGCCGAGGCGCGCCGCGCCTTGGCGGGCGACGATCTCGGCGAAGATCTTCGCAGTGTCATACGAATAGCCGGCGTGTAGCGGCAGCACGAGATGCAGACCGAAGCCACCGGTCGTCTTCACGAGACAACTAAGCCCGACGTCCGCGAGCAACTCGCGAAGCGCGAGCGTCACCGTCGCGAGCGTGCGCAAGGAGCACCGCTCGCCCGGATCGAGATCGAAGATCACGAAGTCCGGCTCTTCGAGCGCCGGCAGGCGGGACGTCCAGATGTGCAAGACGACCGACGCCAAGTTGGCGCAATAGACCAGCGTCGGCTCGTCGTTACAGACGACGAACGTGGTTTCGCGCTGCGAGCCGCTCGGCGTCGGAACGGTTACGCGCTCGATCCAATCGGGGATCCCCCGCGGCAGCCGTTTCTCAAAGAACGTTGGGCCTTCGATGCCGTCGGGAAAACGCTGAAGCGTTAGCGGCCGCCCGCGCAGATGGGGCAACGCATACGCCGCGACGCTTCGATAGTACTCGATCAGGTCGCCCTTGGTGTAGCCGTCGCTAGGCCACAACACTTTGTCGAGGTTGGAGAGCGACAGCGTGCGCGAGTCGATCCGGGTCGCCGTGCGAGACGCTGGCATGCTCGGCTACGGTTCTACGTGCACGGGAACTTCGGCGACGACGTCCTTTGCCGGCTTGTCGGGGCGAAGCCCAAGGTAGGCCGGCTGACGCAGGTACCCATCGCGCGTCCATTCGGAAAAACGCACTTCAACGACGAGCTCCGGCGACGACCAATGGACGGGCGCCCGTGCCACGACCGGATTGACGAACGGGGAGGTCTTGCGTTCCAAGCGGCGCAGGCGCGACGAAAACTCGCGCAGCAACTTCGCATTGAACCCGGTGCCGACCGAGCCGACGAAACGCAGTCCTCGCTTCTCGTACACTCCGAGCAACAGCGCGCCGAAGCCCTCGCGGCTGCCCTTCGGCTCGGTCCAGCCACCGACGACGAACTCTTGCTCGTGTCCCGTTTTGATCTTCACCCAATCGCGACTGCGCCGTTCCTGATAGGTCGACGAACGCCGCTTGCCGATGATGCCCTCGAGGCGTTGGTCGTGCGCCTCCTCGAAAAGGGCCTCGCCCTTACCCACGACATGCTTGGAATACAGCACGAGATCGGTATCGCGAATAAGCCGTTCGAGCAGCGCCTTGCGCTCCTCGAGCGGTTTCGAGCGCATGTCGGCGCCGTCGGCATAGAGCAGGTCGAACGCCGCATACGTCAGGCCGGCCGGCTTCTTCTGCGACTCTTGTAGGCGTTGAAATGCCGAGCGCCCTTTGGCGTCGAGGCTGACGATTTCGCCGTCCACAACGACGGGAAGGCTCGCAAACGCGGAGCGCAGCTCGCGCAGTTCCGGAAAGCGGACGAGCATGTCCAGGCCGTTGCGCGAGACGAGCGCGAGCTGAGAGTCTTCGATCGTGCAGAGCGCGCGATAACCGTCCCACTTGATCTCGAAGAGCCATTCCGGATCGTCGAAGGGCTCGTCAACGAGCGTGGCGAGCATCAGGTTCTTCGGGCGCGGAATCGGATCGCGCCTCGCCGGAGAGCGCCGGGCGCGCGACGCGCTCTTTGCAACCTTCTTCGATTGCCATGTGGGCGCCCGCGGATTCCGAGCGATGTCCGCGAGGGTCTTCCCGCTCTTCACCGATTCCGGATGGTCCGCCGGATCGTACTTCGGATCAGCGTGCTCGTCGCGATCCTTGAGCAAGAGCCACGGTTCGCCGTGCTCGCCCTCGCGAGCCTTGATCTTGACTAGCGTGAACTCGCCGTGCAATTTCTTGCCGTACATCACGAACTTGATCTTTCCGTGGGCGATCTCGGTCGCGGGATCGTCGCCTTCGACCAGCGAGTACGTGCCGCGATCCCACACGATGACGCTCCCGGCGCCGTATTGCCCCGCCGGGATGTTGCCCTCAAAATCGCGATAATTCATCGGATGGTCTTCCACGTGCATCGCGAGCCGGCGATCGAGCGGCACGAGCGTGGGGCCTTTCGGCACCGCCCAGGATGCGAGCACGCCGTCGGCCTCTAAACGAAAGTCGTAATGCAGACGCGTGGCGCGATGCATTTGTACCACAAAGCGCAAACGCTCGCGGCTCTTCGGAGAGCGTTCCTTGCGACCGCTCGGCTCCGGCGTCTGCGCAAAATCGCGTTTTTCTCTGTACTTTTTCAGCGATCCGGGACGTGCCGCGGTCTTTGACGCTGCCATCGGCCATGGCGTTCGACGCGCCGGCAGGGTACCCTTAGAACACGATGCTGTACAACGCCGTCGGAGGCGCCCTGGCGCTCGGAATCGCCGCGCTGGCTTGGTCCCGCAGCCGCCGCCGCGGCGGATTCTACGACGCACACGTTTATGGAATGCACGCCCGCGTTCATCGCACGTATGCGGGCGTGAGCCTCATCTTTGGCCTACTGTTTGCGGCGCTGGCCACGATGCACCAAGAGACGGCCGGCGTCGCGACTCTCGGCGTCTTCGCGCTAGTCGCCGTTTTTTACGCCTCGTCTTTTCTTCAGGGAGCACGCGATTGCGATGAGTGAGTTTCGTTTCTCGCCCCGTACGAACCGCGCGCACGAGATCGGCTGGATGGCGTGGGGGCCCGACGCGTTTGCCCGCGCGCACTCCGAAGATAAGCCGATTCTACTCTCGATCTCGGCGGTGTGGTGCCACTGGTGTCACGTGATGGACGAGACGACGTACTCCGACGAATCGGTGATCGACACGATCAATCGCCGCTTCGTGCCAGTGCGCGTGGACAATGACAAGCGTCCCGACATCAACGCGCGCTACAACATGGGCGGCTGGCCCACAACCGCGTTCTTAGCCCCCGATGGAACGACGCTCACCGGAGCCACGTATCTGCCGCCGCAGCAGATGCGTCAGGCACTCGATCAAATCGCGAACTTCTACTCGGAACAGAAAGGCCGCATCGCGGAGCGCGTGCCGGAACTGCAGATGCGCCGCGGCGTTCCTGCGGCGCCGGCGGACGGCGTTCTCGACGATGCGCCGATCGCGGCCGTCGTGGACGACCTCGTGGCGGGCTACGATCAGGAGCATGGCGGCTTTGGGGACGCGCCGAAATTCCCGCAGGCCGACGTTGCGGAGTTTCTTCTCACTCAATGGCGTTATACCGGCGATCGGCGGCTCTACGACATCGTGGCGCACACGATCCTCGCGATGTCGCGCGGCGGGATGTACGATCACGTCGAGGGCGGATTCTTCCGGTATTCGACGACGCGCGATTGGAGCGTTCCGCACTTCGAGAAGATGGCCGAGGACCATGCCGGCCTATTGCGCGTACTCTCCATGCTTGCGCTTTTTGCGCCGGACAAGGATTTCCACGAAGCGCTGCGCTCGACTGTCCACTACGTCCGCCGGGTCCTTTACGATCCCACAACGAGCTTCTTTGCCGGCAGCCAGGACGCCGACGAACGGTATTACGAGCTGCCGCTCGAAGAGCGGCGCGCACGTGAAGCGCCATACGTCGACCGCACGTCATACACGAATTGGACGTGCGCGCTTGCGGGCGCACTCGGATGGGCGTCGTTGGCACTCGACGACGATGCGCTGCTGGCCTTGTCGCTGCGAACGCTCGACAACGTGCACGATCGCCTCGACGACGACGCTGGGCTACTCTTTCACGTTCTGGCTCCGGGCAATCGGCCCGACGTCTCAGGCCTTCTTACCGACCAAGTCGCATACGCTCGCGCACTCCTCGACGCGCATGAAATCTCGGGGCAGCCTCGCTTTCTCACGCGCGCACGAGCGTTGGCAGACGCTACGATCGCACGCTTCGCGGCCGATGGAGGCGGATTCTACGATCGCGCCGCGACCGAAGAGCCGCTGGGGCGTTTGGCCATTCCGGACCGTCCC
>JAFAXS010000040.1 GCA_019240755.1 Vulcanimicrobiota bacterium | reverse complement strand
GGCGGCACGGCCTTCACGCAGATCGTCAACGCGCCCGAGGTCGCGATCTTAGGTGCGACGCGTACGGCGACGAAACCGATATGGAACGGCGAGCAGTTCGAGCCGCGCTTGATGCTGCCGATCAGCGTGAGTTACGACCACCGCGTGGTTGACGGCGCGGGCGCGGCGCGTTTCTTGTGCTACGTCGCCGAACTGCTCGCCGACTTCCGTCGCGTGTCATTGTAGCAGCCGGCCGGCTCGGCCGCCGGGCCTAAACCCGACGGCCGGAAGCCGGCTCCTCCGCACCTCGCGAGAAGCATTACTGAAAGAAGCGGACCGATCGAGCTGGCCTTCATGCGGAAGCCCTCAGCGACGCAGAGCCGACACGCTCCAAGCGCACACACTGTCGCCGCTCATGCTGCAGTTGGTCGTGTTGGGAGTATAGAGCATACCGTTCGCGACGATGGGTGGTGGATTGAGCGTGCTTTTCCCATGGGGCGCGCTCCACAGCAAGTTTCCAGTACTCGCATCGTGAGCGCTCGCCTCGCCCCCATCGTTCGTGCCGCCGTCGACATAGAGCACGCCGTTAGCGATCGAGGGCGAGGAATCGACATCCGAGGCGCCGCCGCCGTTTCCGGACCAGATTCGGTGCCCTGTCTTCGCCCGAAGCGCGTACAGCTTGCCGTCCGTGCCGCTGAGATACACGATCCCTTTCGCCACTGCGACCGGACGCGCGCCATTGTTGCCGCCGGCATAGGAGAAGGTCCAGAGCGTTGCTCCGGTCGAGGCGTTGAGCGCTGTAACGTTCTGCGTCGAGCCATACGCGGCAGCGGCGTATACCACACCGTTGCTGAACGTCACGGCCGTGCTGGGATCGCCGGTCGCGGTCGACCAGACGAGCGATCCGTTCGACTGTTGGAGCGCACACACGCCCTTGAAGTTGTTTCCGTTGCAACCAAAATAGACGTACCCGCCGCCGACCGCCGGCGTATTGGAGCCCAGGGTGTTCGGACCACCCGTCCGGTAAAACCACAAACGATTACCCGTCGCGGCGTCGACGGCCGCGATATAAGGGCCGCTGCCGCAGTGGTTGTATCCAAAGTACAGGAGGCCCGACGAATAGACCGCCGGCGCGGCCATGCCGCTTGCCGGCAAGCAGTGGTAAGTGTCGGCGTATTGCCAGAGCATGCTCCCGGTGGACGCTTTGTACGCACAAAGGCCCCCGTACGTCGCGAAGCTGTCGGAGACGGAGCACCCCGCGAACACGCTACCCTTCGCGCTTGCAACGGTCCCGCCGCTGAGGCCGCTATTTCCCGTCGTAATGGTCCACCGCGTGGCGCCCGTCGTTGCGGTGATCGCTGCAAGGTTGGATGCGCTGGTTCCCTGACCTTGGGCGTAGATCACCCCGCTCTCCAGAGCGAAGCCCGTAACGCCCCCGGCTACGCTCTGGCCCCAAAGAACACCAAGCTTCGAAACGTTGGAACCGGAGAGAATCGTTTCGCTTGGGTTGTACGACGTACGCCCCGCGTCATGGTAGGACTGTGGCCAGTTGACGGTTGCGGGCGGCGGCGCCGCATGTTGCGAAGCCGGCTGCGCCGCCGGGCTCGCCGCCGGCGGCCCCAAGCCGGCCCCTCCGCAGCCCCATAGCAGCAAGAGCGTGAGGAATGGCGCGAGCGATGTGATTTTCATGCGAAAACCCCTCCTTTTGCCGGTATCGTACGCAAAGGCGGCGCGCCTTGAGTATGTCGGAAAACCACACTCTTTGCGCCAGATTTGCCGGACATACCCAAGCCGGTTCGGGCCGCCGGGGCTAAGCCCGGCGGCCCGAAGCCGGCTCCTCCGCAACGCGCACGACGCATGATTGAGAGAAGCGATCAGATCGATCTAATGTTCATGCCGCTTCGTGCCTGCGGGGAGTGCGTACTCACAAACGTCGGGGCCATTGCAGTACGCAAAGACCTGGCCGTTGAGAACGATAGGTGCGTTAACGCCGTCATCGGTGTTGCTGCCCCAAGCTTCCTTACTGGTCCAGAGCGCAGCCCCGGTCACAGCGTTGTAGGCGGCAACTGCCGCGTTCGGTGTGTGGCTGTCAATGTACAGCACGCCGTTAGCGACCGTGGGAGCGGAGAGCACCGAGCCCGACGGTGGAATCGTCCAAGCGACTTTGCCCGTGCCGGTGTGAAGCGCTATCAGTGTGCCGCCCGCGCTCGCGGGGGTGAAATAAACGAGTCCCTTGGCAATTGCCGGCGGCCCCGTCAAGCCGCAACCCTCGGTGCCGGCGTTGTACGACCAGCGTGGCATGCCGGTCGTCTCGGCGAGCGAATACAGTATCTCCGAACCGGAACTACCGCATTGCCCGTCCACGTAGACGTAACCGCCGGCCGCCGAGATTGCCGGCTCCGGCGCCGTGTTAAACGCCCAGGCTAACGAGCCGTCGGCGACGTTGACGGCGCAGACTCCTTGGCCGTTACTAAAGATGGCGTTCCCTGCGCACTCGAAATATACTTTGCCGCCGTCCACGGCTGGGGTCGTGTTACCAGTGACCTCCGTGCAGTCGTTAACCTTGTAGCAGCCTCCCCAGACCCACACCTGCGAACCGGTAGACGCCGATAGGGCTGCGATGTGTTGGCTGATCATGTAGCTGTCACCGTAGCCGACATACACGATGCCGCGGGACACAACCGGCGCCGTACGAACGGAGTAGAACCCGTCGCCCCACACCTTCGCCCCGGTCCTTGCATTGAACGCGCAGACGCCGTACCCAGCGCTGCCGACGCTGCAAGGTACCGCGAACACTAGCCCGCTCGCGTACGCGATACCATGCGGATTATCCGTATTGTTTCCTACTGTCGCCTTCCAAAGCACCTGTTGCTTGACGACGTCGTATGCGTAAAGCGTCGGAGTGGCAGAGACGTCCGCCTCGTGGTACAGGACGTTGCCGACTTTGACGAAGTTGGCGCGCCCAGTCCACTGGGCCGCGATCCACTGCGTGGTTAACGACGACACGTTGCCCGTGCCGATGGTCGTCTCTTTGGTATTGAACCCGTCGTGGCCGGAGGTGAAGCCGAAGTTCGTCCAGTTGACGGTGGCGGGCGGCGGCGCCGCATGTTGCGAAGCGGGCTGCGCCGCCGGGCTCGCCGCCGGCGGCCCCAAGCCGGCCCCTCCGCAGCCCCATAGCAGCAAGAGCGTGAGGAATGGCGCGAGCGATGTGATTTTCATGCGAAAACCCCTCCTTTTGCCGGTATCGTACGCAAAGGCGGCGCGGCTGCGTATGTCGGAAAACCACACCTTTACGCCATGATTGCCGGCCCGATTTTCTGTCCGGTCCTTGTCGGCCGAGCCGATGAGTTGCGCGGGCTCGTCGAACGCCGGCTGGCGGCGGCGCGCGGAAAGGGCTGCTGCGTTCTCCTCTCCGGCGACGCCGGCATGGGCAAGACCCGGCTCGTCTCGGAGTTCCGCGAAACGCTGACGGGCGGGCGCGCCGCCTTCGGCATCGGGATCGCCCGCGAGTTCGGTACCGTGCCCTACGGACCGATACTCGAAGCGCTGGCGGGCATCGGCGCCGGCTCGAAGCTTCCCCGGGAACTCAGCCGCGAAGAGCAGTTTGCCGCGCTGGCCGAAGCGATCGCCACGGCGTGCCGGCGGCGCCACGTCGTCCTCGTAATTGAAGACGCGCAGTGGGCCGACGAAGGCTCGCTGCAGTTCCTTCTTTATCTCTTGCCGATGCTTGCGTCGCTGCGGATGCTCCTGATCGTGACGCACCGGGCCGAAGATGCCGGCAGCAGCGAGGCGCTCTCGAGGTTCTTGCCGCGTTTCGCGCGCGCCGCGACGACGCATCGCATGGGGCTCGGACCGCTTCGCACGAGCCAAATCCGTCGCTTGGTGACGCTGGCGCTGGGAGAACGCGCACCGCTCGCGCCGCAGATCACTTCGGAGATCGTCGAGCGCAGCGAGGGGAGTCCGTTTTTCGCCGAGGAGTTGCTGAAGAACGCGCTCGAACGGCGCGCATCGAGTCGCACGGTCGGCGATTTGCCGCCGACGATTCGCTCCGCGGTGCTGGAGCGCTGCGCTGAGCTCGATCCCGCCACGCAGTCGATTCTCGCGCGTGCCGCCGTGCTGGGACGCCGCTTCGACGCAGCACTGCTGGCGTCGGTATGCAAGGTATCGTTGCCCGAAGTTTTGGCCGGATTACGCCGGTTGTGCGCTTTTCAGCTCGTTGAAGAACTCGGCGGGTCGCCGGCGGCGTACGCGTTTCGGCACACGCTGACGCGCGAGGCCATCTACGAGACCATGCTGCGCGACGAGGCGCGCCCGCTACACGAAAGCATCCTCGAAGCATTGGAACGCAGCGGCGGGAGTGCCTTCGATCTCGGGTATCACGCCTGGGCCGCGAATGACGGTCCGAAATCTCTACGCTATAACGAGCTCGCAGGCGACGAGTCATTTGTCGTGCATGCCTACGCGGACGCCCGCGTCTGTTTCGAACGCGCGCTGATCGGCGCCAAAGAACCTGCCGAGCACGGCCGGCTTTTGGAAAAGGCCGCCGATGCCGCGGCCCGTGACGGAAACACCCATCTCGCCACAGCTCTCTACCAGCGCGCCGCCGCCGAGTTCGAAAAGACCGGCGATGTGAAACACGCCGCTGCGCTTTATTTGTCGATGGGTTCGCAGGCCCGTCATGCGGGTGGCATGCCCGAGTCGCGAGGGATTCTCCAAAGTGCAATCGCGCGGCTGCCGGACGATATCGCCGCTGAAAAGGCGACGCTGCAACTCATGCTCGCGGTGACGCATCTCGACCGCTGCGAGACCGCTCTGGCGATGGAGTTAATCGAACGATCCGATGCGGTGAAGGAGAGCGCAGCCTATGCTAACGCGGTCAGTGCCTGCGCGGCCGTGCGCGGCGATCTGCCGGTGCTTCGTGAGGCTTCGGCGCTCTATATTAAACGGTGCGCGGCCGAGGGGCATCATACGGCGCTGCCGGCTCCATTCAACTGGGGCTTCTTTTGCTGCGTGCTGGGCCTGGATCGGGAGGCGCTCGTGGCGCTCGAGTCATTCTTGCCCGAGGTGACCGAGCGGCACCTGCGCTCGGTTGAGGTGATTACCTGCGCGAATCTCGCGCTTATTCACGCCCGCGCCGGGCGTATGAGCGAGGCGCGCGAATTGGTCGAACGTGCGTTGGCGATTCCCGAGCTCAGCATGACGGGACCAGTTGCGTCGGCGGCCGCGGGACTGACGCTGGCATGTATGACACGCGATGATGAGCTGGCGCATCGGTGCGCGCCGCCCGAAATAATCGAGCATGCGTTCTCGAGCCGAATTAACTCAAGGTTGGGGCGAGTCGCCGGACCGTACGCGCGCTGGCGCAATGCGCGCGGCGACGTTACGGAAGCGACTCGCGCGCTTCGAGCGGCGATGGACGTCATCGCCGGACCGTTCGGCGCGACGGAGACGCTGCTCGCTGCGGCGGAGCTTGGCGATGCGCCAACCGCGGCGCGCGCGTTTTCGCATCTACCCAAGGTCGATTCCATGGCGACGCTTGGAATTTACCGCGCGACCGCCGATCATCTGCGAGCGCTCGAGGCGCAGCGCTCCGGCGACCTTGCGGTAGCGGCGAGCCATGCCGCCAAAGCGGCGTCCCATTACCGCGAGCTGGGCTGGCCGATGCACGAAATGCAGGCGCAAACAATCGCGCCGAGCCGAAGCCGGACAACGCCGCTCTGCGCGATGCCGCTCGCGAACGCGCCGTTGCTTTCGGAGCGCGAGCGTGAGATTGCGACACTCGTCGCGCAGGGCGTTCCAAACAAAAACTTAGCGCAGCGGCTTTCGGTAAGTCAGCGGACCGTCGAGAAGCATTTGACGTCGATCTTCGGCAAACTTGGGCTACGCAATCGCGCCGAACTTGCCGCCACCATGGTTCGCCGATCCCTGTCGTAAGGACGAGATTAACACGCCTACAAGGTTTACTCTAGGAACCCGAAGCGAGGCGGATGAAACACGAGGCCAGCTCGGAGGACGTGCAATGCGGCACTTGGCGCTTCTTCTCGTACTCGTCGGCTTGGCTGCGCTGGGCTCGGCATGCTCGAACACCGGCGTAGCGGGGATACCCGCTCTCCATAACACGGCGAGCCCTTCGGGCGGTCTTGCACCTGAGCCTAAGAGCGTGAGGATTCGAGAGTTTGCAGACCTTCCGCAATACGCGGGATACTACTCTCCCGCGGCGATCACCACCGGACCCGACGGCAATCTGTGGGCGACCGACACGATCGATCAAGACTTCGGCGAAAATGCCGTCGTGGCGATCGCAACGTCGGGAGCAGCTGTTCATACGTATTACTTTCAACCATACGGCACTCAAGGATCCGACCTGCTCGACATCACGGCCGGCCCGGATGGCGCTCTGTGGATCACCGACGAATATAACGAGCAAATCGTCAAGATGACGACGCAGGGTCAGTTTACCAGCTATCCTCTCTCCGGTTACACGGCGCCGTGGAGCATCTGCGTTGGGGCCGATAAGGCGCTCTGGTTTACGGCGACGATGCTAGGCGGCGCGGGCGCGATCGGTCGCATAACGACGTCCGGTCACGTTACTCTGTATTCGGTAACGGCGCGCACCTCTGATATCACCGCAGGACCGGATGGTGCGCTGTGGTTCACCGAGCTGCAAACCAGTCAAATCGGACGAATTACGACGCACGGAAAAGTGACGATGTTCTCTCATGGCATCACGTCCGCACCCTACTCCATCACCGCCGGCCCCGACGGTGCCCTGTGGTTCACCGAGCCCGCGGGTGGCCGAATCGGGCGCATCACGACCAATGGAAGAGTTACGGAGTATTCAAAGGGCATCACTCCGACGGAGGAGCCCTACGACATTACGTCCGGTCCCGATGGCGCGCTGTGGTTTACCGAATACGAAGAGTACGGCTCGTCGTACCAGATTCATGCCTCGAAGATCGGGCGCATCACAACGACGGGGGCGATCTCCGAATATTCACGACACCTGGATCCCGGTAGCGCGCCGACCACGATCACGACGGGCCCTGACAAGAAGTTGTGGTTCGTGGAAACGACTGCCGATCGCACGGGTCGGCTGCGACCCTAGGATCTGCAGGGCACGCCATCACCACCGGCGGGCGGTAAGGGAAACGTCGGCGTCGGCTCCGCGCGGCACGAGAAAGTAGATAACGACCACGAGGTAGAGGGCGAAGCTCACGAGCGGCAGCACGAGTGCGAGCAACGTCGCCCCGACGTAGATCAGCCATCCCATTCGGTAACCACGAACGGTCTCGTCGATCGTCGCTTGGTTGACCTCGGGCTCGAACGAACCACTGCGCACCAGATGGAGCAACATCAAATTATAAAACGTCGCGCAGGCCGACAACACTAAACCGTAGAGAAACGCCGCGGCCGCGAAGGTGGGATACGAGCCAAGCGTTGTCGTTGCGAAGGGAATGAGTACGGTTGAAGCCAGGAGGAGCAGATTCCAGAAGACCGTTCGGCGATCCACGCTGCGCACGAACCGAAAGAGCGCGTGATGGTTCTGCCACATGATGCCGATCACGGAGAAACTCAAGATGTAGGCGATCAGATTCGGCCAAAGGTGCAACAACGCGTGCGCGAGTTCCCGATTGGCAGCAAGGCGCGTTTCCGGCAGAACGAATCCCAACGCCAGCAGGGTGATCGCAAATGCGAAAACGCCGTCGGAGAAGGACTCAAAGCGAGACTTGTTCACGTCAATCCCATTTCTCACGCTTTGCAGGTAGCGCCCTTTTTTTGCTACCGAGCGACTTAGGTGACAGACCATGGCATGGTGGGACGCTACGCTGGTTGCATGATCAAAGGAATTGATATCGCCTCGTATCTCGTTAAAGATCCGCAAGCGGCGATCGCGTTTTATCGCGACGTGCTGGGGATGACGCCGACGGCCGTTGACGAGCAGTGCCGCGGCGCCGAGTTCACCCTCCCCGACGGATCAACGTTCGGCGTCTGGAAGCCCGACGACGGCGCAACCGGCGGCGCCCTGATGTTTGCCGTTGACGACGCCAAAGGCGCCGTGCAACGCTACCGCGAGCGCGGCTTGCAACTGAGCGACGTGATGGAATCGCCGGTGTGCTTCATGGCATTCGGCCGGGACCCCGAAGGGAACGCGGTCATCATTCATCAGCGCAAGAGTCGAGATTAGACCGCGGCGCCTACGGCGTCGCTTCGAAGACCGACCCTACGCCGAGCGCGCCGCCGCCGATCGTCGTGCCGTAGAGCTTCCCGTTCGCGGCCAGTATCAGGCCCGTGGGCTCCGACCCGTCCGGCGTGTTGTTGAACGCGTGGAGCACGGTGTAGCTCCAGCGGCCGTGCGGCTTACGCGCGAGCCTGAAAACGACGCCGTTGCCGCCTCCGCTACCACCAATGACGGTGGTGCCATACAAGTTGCCGGCTGCGTCCAACGCCATGTTGCCGGAAGGTCCGCAACCGGTGTTCGTCGTGAAATCATGGATGACGGCAAACGACCAGTGGCCGTGCGAGCCGTGCAGTTCGAAGATCGTCCCGCAGCCCCCGTGGCATGTCGGGAAACTAGGGCCACCCAGGTTCGTGCTCCCGTAGAAGTTGCCCGCGGCGTCGGCGACGAGGCCGCCAACCGACGTACAGCCGTCGCCTCCGCTGAACGAGTGCAGCACGCTCTCCTTCCACGCGCCCTTACCCGCAGGACTCAACGCAAAGACGACGCCGCATCCCGATGGACAAACGGAGTTTCCACCGTACGACGTCGTTCCGTACAGGCTGCCCGAACGCCCGAATACCACGGGCGCCTGCGGGTTCGCGCCGCTGGGACCGTACGGCGCGAAGCGATACGAAATCTTTTCGGTCCACTTGTTGCCGGAGGGAACCAACTCGTACACCGTTCCGCCGCCGCCGCTGCCGCCCGATCCGCCTGAGACCGTCGTGCCGTACAAGTTCCCGCTCTTATCGAAGACCAAGGCCGAGCGCGGCTGCGCGCCATCGCGATTTCCGAGAAAGTTATGAAGCACCGCGAATTTGCGCGCATGTGTGCCATGGAAGAGACCGTAGGCCACGCCGAGGTTGCCGCCGACCTGGGTCGTGCCGTACAGGCTGCCGGAAGCGCCGGCAACGAGGGGATAGCCGGGATACGCGCCGTGGTTAAGGTCGAAACTCCACAGCAGTGTTTCCTTCCAGCGTCCCCCTACTAGGCGCTTTAGCTTGTAAATGGTCCCGCATCCGCTTTCGTTTACGGCGCGCTTGGTGCCGCATGCCGAGCTCGTTCCACCGCCGCTTGTCGTTCCATACAGCGCACCGGAGGCATCGACGATCGGGTTCGCCTCCGGGCCCCAGCCGTCCGGAGCACCCGCAAACGAATAAATCACATCGACGCTTGATGTCAGCGGCTGTCGAAAAGAGGCCGGCACGAAGGAAGACCCGTGCAGCCCCGCACCTTGACAGCCGTTAATCGACAACGCGACGACCGCGGCGATCGCGGCGCCCTTCAGTCTGGGCAATCGCATGGTGAATCCGTTCGGTCTAACCTCTTTTTGTCATGCTGTCTTTTTAAGCTGGCGTAAGACGTACTGCAAGATTCCGCCATGGCGGTAGTATTCGGCTTCGTTCGGCGTGTCGATGCGCACGCGAACCTCGAAGTGAATCGCGTTGCCGCTCTGCGCGTCGGTCGCCTTGACTCGCAGCTTCTTCTGCGGTTCGATGCCCTCGGCGATTCCCGTGATGTCGTAGATCTCTTCCCCGGTCAGGCCGAACGTGGAGCAGTCGGCGCCGTCCAAGAACTCCAGCGGCAAGATTCCCATTCCGATCAAGTTGCTGCGATGAATGCGCTCGAGCGATTCCGCAATGACGGCAGTGACGCCGAGAAGATGCGGCCCCTTGGCGGCCCAATCGCGCGATGATCCGGAACCGTACTCTTTGCCGGCCAGCACGATCAGCGGCGTTGCGCCGGCGCGGTATTTCATCGCCGCATCGAAGATCGAGAGCTCCTCGCCGCTGGGAAGATAGCGGGTCACGCCGCCTTCGACGTCGGGAACGAGCGCGTTGCGCAGTCGCACGTTGGCGAACGTTCCGCGCACCATGATCTCGTGATTGCCCCTTCGCGCGCCGTACGAGTTGAAATCCCGCGGCTCGATGCCGCGCTCCATCAGATAGCGGCCCGCCGGGCTCGATCGCGCGATGCTCCCGGCGGGCGAGATGTGGTCGGTCGTTACCGAGTCGCCCAGCACTACGAGCGCGCGCGCCGCACGCACGTCGCGCAGCGGTGGCGGCTCCGCCGGCATGCCCGCAAAATAGGGCGGCTTTTTCACGTATTCGGAGCGAGGATCCCACGCGTAACGTTCTCCGGTAGGAACCTCGAGCGCATTCCAATTGGCGTCGCCCGCAAATACGTCGGCATACTCGCGCTCGAACATTTCATTGTTGATGCAACGCGCGATAGTCTTCTCGATCTCGTCGTCGCTAGGCCAGATGTCGGCGAGCATTACCGGTGTCCCATCGGAGCCGTTGCCGAGCGGTTCGGCCGTCAAATCAACGTCCATGCGGCCCGCCAGCGCATACGCCACGACCAGGGGCGGCGACGCGAGGTAGTTCGCGCGCACCTGGGGATGAATGCGTCCCTCGAAGTTGCGGTTGCCCGAAAGGACCGCTGCGACGATCAAATCCCGGTCCGCGACCGTTTCCGCGACGTCGGGCGGAAGCGGCCCGGAGTTGCCGATGCAGGTGGTGCAGCCGTAGCCGATCAGGTTGAAACCGAGCATGTCCAGAAACTGCTGCAAGCCGGACTGTTGCAAGTAGTCGGTCACGACTTTCGACCCGGGCGCCAGCGACGTCTTCACCCATGGCTGCGTCCGCAGTCCGCGCTGCACGGCGTTGCGCGCCAGCAATCCCGCGCCGATCAAGACCGATGGGTTGGAGGTATTCGTACAGCTCGTGATCGCCGCGATGACGACCGCGCCGTCGTCTAGATCGGCCGTCGTCTGCGAAATCGTCGCCGTTCCGCCACCGCCTTCGCCGACGAAACGCTCCACGGCGTCGTTCGCACGCGCGCGCGCCTCGGCCCACTGCGCCAAGGCCTTGCCGAAGGAATGCTTCGCGTCGCGGAGAGCGACGCGATCTTGCGGGCGCCGCGGGCCCGCCAAACTCGGTTCGACAGATGCCAAATCGAGCGCGAGCGTATCGGCGAAATCGGGGTCGGCGGTCGCGTCGGTGCGGAACAATCCTTGTGCTTTCGCGTACGCTTCGACCAGCGCAACGTGTCCGGCCCTCCGCCCCGTCAAACGCAGATACTCCAGCGTGCGATCGTCGATCGGGAAGATCGCGACGGTCGAGCCGAACTCGGGCGACATGTTGCTGATCGTCGTACGATCGACCACGGGCAATGCGCCGACGCCGGTGCCGTAGAACTCGACGAACTTTCCGACGACGCCCTTGCGCCGCAGCATCTCCGCCACGGTGAGCACCAAGTCGGTCGCCGTCACGCCTTCGCGCAACGCCCCTTCGAGCCGAAAACCAATGACTTCGGGGATCAGCATCGTCACGGGTTGCCCGAGCATCGCCGCCTCGGCCTCGATTCCGCCGACTCCCCAGGCGAGCACGCCGAGGCCGTTCACCATCGTGGTATGGGAGTCGGTGCCGACGGCAGTGTCGGGGTACGCCAAAGCTCCGTTTTCACCGAAGACGACGCGGGCGAGATACTCGATGTTCACCTGATGGACGATTCCGGTTCCCGGGGGTACGACGCGAAAATCGGAAAGCGCCGCTTGTCCCCACTTCAAAAACGCGTAGCGCTCGCGATTGCGCGCAAACTCCAACTCGGTGTTCTTTGCCAGCGCATCGTTTGATCCGAAATAGTCGGCCTGAACGGAATGGTCGATAACCAGCTCCACCGGCTGGAGCGGGTTGATTGCGCGTGAGTCGCCGCCCATATCGGCCATCGCATCGCGCATCGCGGCGAGATCCACGACGCATGGAACGCCCGTGAAGTCTTGCAGCAAGACGCGCGCGGGCGTGAATGCGATCTCCCGCTCGCGCTTTGCCTGCGGATTCCAGCGCGCCAACGCCTCGATGTCGTCTCGAGTTACCGTACGATCGTCTTCGCAGCGCAACAGATTCTCGAGCAGTATCTTCAACGAGAACGGCAGCCGTGACAGCGTACCGATTCCAGCCCGTTCGAGCGCGTCTAATCGAAAATAGCGGTACGAGCAATCGCCGGCGCGTAGCGTATCGAGCGATCCGAAACTATTGCGCGACTGGGTCATGGGCGACTCGTACTTTGGGATCGCCATCGGAGTAGCCTTCGATTCTCAGCGACGCCTCGCCGCGGCACAGGCTCCACAGCGGCTGCGCCACTAATCCGAGGCGCCACGGCTGCAGAGCCAAAACGCGTTCGAACTCGGCGCGCTCCACAGGAATCTCGCGCGATAGCCGTTCGAGCGCGGCGCGCGGCACGAGCAGGCTGGGAGGCAGCTCGGCTTCCCGCGCGATTTCGGCGATCGCGGCATTCAAAAAGTTCACGAGTGGTTCCCTGGCGGGTGCCGGCGGCCGCGCAGGGCGCAGCGGAAGTTCGTCTTCGGCGAGCGCTTGCGCGCGCGCGACGGCACCGAGAATGGCCTGCCCCAGCTGGCGTTTCGTGTTGCCGTCGAGCCGACGAAGCTGCGATAAGTCTTCCAAACGCGTCGGCTTGATCACCGCCAGGCCGCCCACGACGTCGTCGGGGAGCACGTAGCGAACGGGAAGGTCGCGCTCACGTGCGATGCGGTCGCGCATTCGAACGAGCTCGCTTAGAATGCCGAGCTCGCGCCGGTTCATCCGCGTCGCGCCGGGAATGCGCAAGTACGCGCGACGCTCGTCCAGGCGATAATGCTCGATGTCGCCCAGCTCTTCGCACTCCTCATAAGCCCATTCGTACCGCCCTTTCTCCACGAGCCGCGGCTGGAGCGCGTCGTACAGCGGCAAGAGATGGACGACGTCGTCAACGAGATATTCGACCTGACGAGCCGAAAACGGTCGTGCCGACCAGTCGCTGACGGTTTGCGATTTGGCCAGCCGCACGCCGCAGACGCTGCGCACGAGATCCGCGAGGGAAACCTGCATGCCGTATCCCAAGAACGCCGCCAAAATCTGCGTGTCGAAGACGCGGGCCGGCACGATCCCGAAGCGATCGGCAAAGATCTTGAGGTCGGCGGAGAGCGCGTGACCGATCACGGTGGTGTGCGTCAACGCCGCTGCCAAAGGATGCAAATCGGAGAGGGCGAGAGCATCCACGATCGCTGCGCCGTCGTCGAACGCGAGCTGCACCACCATCAAACGCGGCGCATAGGTGCGCTCGGCGTGAAACTCGGTATCGATCGCCACGCGCGCGGCATCGCGCACGCGCGCACAGAGTTGTTGGAACGAGCGCGGCTCGCTGACGATCGGCGCGTTCACTGAGGGGTTGGCGGAGCGCCGGCCGCGTTACGGCGAAAATGGAAGTGCGGGCAGTGATGATGCTCGCAGTACCGATGCGCGCGCACGCGCCAATAGTTGCCCGCGCGCGTTTCGTAGCCGTGGACGGCGACCGTGAGCCGGTCGCCGAAAATCGTCAGCAGCGCGCAAACGGGGATCGCAATGGCGCACATCGTCCAAACGTGGACCCACACCGGCACGCGAAAGGCGGCCGCGCTGGCTGTGGCAACCGTGCCCCCGAAGCCCGGAATCACGCGGACGGCCAGCAGAAACGCCGGCGACCCAACGGGAAAGCGCCGCACCCACGCAGGCAACCGGTCCAAATACTCGTGGAGGTTCAATAGGCGCGAGGCGTGACGGTTGATCCAGTACCCGAGAAGAGCGGCGAGCACCAAGCCGACGGCGTCCACGACCGTCCCCTTGATCGGCCCAAAGATCGCGCCGTTCATGATCGCAAGCGCGTCGGTCACCGAGAACGGAGCCGATGCCACGACCGCAAAGATCGCGACGGCCATCGGATAGGCAAAGAAGCCGATGGTGCGGATCTCGTGCTCCACGCGGGGCTGGTCGCGAATTACCCAAAAGGCCAAAAGGAAGGACGCGGCCATGAGCGCGAGAGCGGCGCCTTTGCGGAGGGAAGGATTCAACCTATGATTGCGCGTTCGGTCATCGCCGTGCTGTGCGGTGTTGGGCTCTACACCGCCCTTTTCATGCTGAACAAGGACCGGCGAGCCGCCCGTGGCGAGGTGCGAGGACCCAGCGTCGTCAAGACTCCGCGCGCACACCTGTACGGGGTTCCCAACGCGCTCCTTGGGGTCATTTACTACCCGGCGCTCGCCCTCGCGGTCTGGTTGCTGCACGCGCGCTGGGAGATGGCGATCGTCCTTCTGGCGGCGCTCTTCGCGGCCGCCACGTCGGCGGTCTTGGCCTATTCGCTGCTCTTCATCACCCGCCGGGAGTGCCCGTTCTGCTGGACCGCGCACGCCGTGAACTGGTCGCTGCTCGTGCTCTGCGCCTGGCTCTTCGGGCAGCCGGCTTGAGTGTTGCCGTCTGATTTGGTATCATCGGCCTCTCTGGTCAGGACGGGACGAACGTCGCCGGACCACCGGAAGAGAGGGCCGGACGCGTAGCGGTAGTTCTACAGTTCGGTGAACGGCAGTATATAAAGGGGCGGGACGAGTGTTCCGCCCCTCTGCTTTATTTCGCTCTGATCTCTTCAATCATCGCCTGGTAGGCCGGGTCGTCGGTCGGATGCGCGGAGAACCACGACTCGAGCATCTCTTCCGCCAGCGCCGGCGTCGTGGCACGCAGGCTCAGGCACAGGACGTTGGCGTCGTTCCATTGGCGCGCGCCGGCGGCCGTGCCAGGGTCGTTGCAGAGCGCCGCGCGGACGCCCGGCACCTTGTTGGCGGCGATGCTGACGCCCGTGCCCGTCCAGCAGCACAGCACGCCGGAGTCGGCGTGGCCTCGCGCGACCGCCGTTGCAACCGCGGTTGCGACGGAAGGCCATGCGTCTTCTCTCTCGGTTACGAGCGCGCCGAAGCGCTCGACGTGATGACCGCGAGCGCGCAGCCACCGATCGACGCTCTCGGCCAGCTCCGCCGGCATGTCGCTGCCCAGTGCAATGCGCATGGCGTAAAGGTTTTCGCTTCTGCCCGGCGGGAGACTGCACGGCGTGAACCCCGTGCGTTTGGCGGCGACCGTCATTCTCGCTCGCCCCCACTTCGAGCTGTACCTGACGCGCCGCAGCAGCCGCAGTCCGTTCGCGCCGAACGCGTTCGTCTTCCCGGGAGGAACGATCGACCCGCAAGACGCCGCCCGGGAGTCGCAAGATCGCACGATCGGCCTGGACCCGGATCGCCTCGGCCGAGAGTTTCGCGCGAGCGTATCGCCGGAGCTGGTCTGCACCGAGCCGGCCATCGACGTCGGCGAAGCGCGCGGATTACTCGTCGCGGCCATCCGCGAGCTCTTCGAAGAAGCGGGGATCCTGTTAGCGTGCACCCGATCGGGTAGTCCGATCGAACTACGGAGTGACGGCTGGAGCCGCGTCGCCGCGGAGCGCGCTCGCGTGCGGCACGGCGACGTTTCCTTCGCGGCTTTTTTGAAGGCGCACGACTGGTACGCCGACGCGCGCGCGCTGACGCTGTTCTCTCACTGGATTACGCCGCCCAGCGAACCGCGCCGCTATAACACGCACTTTTTCTTTGCAGAGGCGCCGCGCGATCAGGCGGCATTTGCCGATGCCGTTGAAACGCACGACGGCGTTTGGATGTCGCCTCGAGAGGCGCTGGAACGCTTTAGCGGCGGCGAGATTCACCTCGTCTATCCCACCATCAAACATTTGCAACGGCTTGCCGCCTTCGACTCGCTCGCGGCGGCGGCGCAGTTTGCGCGAAGCAAGCCGGTGATCACGATCATGCCGGTCGACGTGGGCGACGACTTCGTACTGCCGGGTGGGCTCGAAGCGGCGTGGTAAGGCTGATTCGCGCCCCAAACGCCTCGGCGATGACGCTGACCGGCACCAACTCGTACGTGGTGCGCTGCGGCGCCGGAGCCGCGCTGGTCGTCGATCCGGGACCACCGATCGAGACGCATCTCTCCGAGATCGCCGCCGGGGCGCGCGCGGACGGAGTCACCATCGAGGCGATCGTGCTGACCCACGGGCATCCCGATCATTCATCCGGCGCCCGAGCGTTAGCCGCAAAGACCGGGGCGCCGGTGTACGCGCATCCCGCCTGCCGTGCGCCGCACGAACGCGATCTCGCGCTCGA
>JAFAXS010000007.1 GCA_019240755.1 Vulcanimicrobiota bacterium | reverse complement strand
CGGATCGTCGCGATCGACGCCGGAGAAGACGTCGGTGACGCCGGGTACCGACGAGATGGCGCCGGCGATGCGAATGGCGGTCTTCACGAGCGTGGCCTGGTCCGGGCCGCTGACTACGAGCTCGATCGGCGCCGGCGCGCCGGAGATGTCGTTGATCATGTCTTCCAAGATTTGATGCACGTCGAGATTCGCGGCCGGCACGGCCGCTGCGAGCGCGTCGCGCAAACGATCGCTCACCGCGTCGAACGGCGCGCGTTGGCCTTGCGGCTTCAGGCGCACGCGCAGAATGCCGACGCGCGGCGGCGTCGGCGAGTATCCGTTCGTGTCGATGCCGGTGAAGCGCCCCTCGGCCGAGACGGCCGGATCGGCGAGCACCTGCCGTTCGATCTTGAGCGCGGCGGCGTCGCTAGCCGCGAGCGCGGTGCCGACCGGCATGCGATAGGAGATTTCGAACTGGCCCTCGTCCATGTGTGGCAAAAAGTCGCTCGGAATGATCGACAACAGCGCGACCGTCACGACCAGAACGACGCCGGCCGTCGCGTACACCGCGGTGCGGCGCGCGAGCGCCCAGCGCAGCGCCGGTCCGTAGCGTTCGAGCAGATGCGCGACCCACGGATTCTCTTCGTGCGGCGCGTTGCGCCCCAAGATCGCGCGAAACGTGAGCGGCGTCACGAAGATCGCCAGCACGAGCGAGACGATCAGCGCGCACGACAGCGTGAGCGCGAGCGCGCGAAAGAACGCGCCCGCGACGCCAGTCAACAATCCAAGCGGCGCAAACACCACGACAGTTGCCAGCGTCGACGCGCACATCGGAGCGGCCAAGCGGCGCATCGCCACGACCGTCGCGTCCGGCAGTGGCAGCTCCGGCGAGTCTTGCAGCGTGCGCGCGATTCCTTCGACCACGACGATCGCATCGTCAATAATCAGACCGACGGCGATTGCGAGGCCGCCCACGCTCATGATGTTGAGCGTCTCGCCGAGGAGCGAGACGACGAGGATTGCGATCGCCATGGCCGACGGAATGATCAGCGCCGCCACGAGCGTCATTCGCACGTTGCGCAGGAAGAAGAAGATGACGCCGAGCGCCAGCAGCGCTCCGATCAAGATCGCGTCGCGAAGGTTCGTCTGCGACGCGACGATCAAGTCGGTCGCGTCCCAGTAGCGCCGCAGCGTCACACCCTCGGGCAGTTGCGCCGCCAGTCGCGCCAGCCGCGCCTTGACCTCGCGCGCCATGCGGACGTTATCCGCGCCCGGCAGGGCATAGAAGCTCAGCGCGACGGCATGAGCGGCATCGAACGACATCTGATTCGTCAGCGGCGCGACGCCCAGCCGCACGCCGCCGAGTGAGCCGACGGGAACGCCGCCGCCGCGCGCCGTCGGCACGACGACCTGCGCGAGCTGCGACGCGTCGCGCAGCCCCGCATCCACGATGATCGCGCTGCGCTGCACGCCGTTTTGCGCGAGCCCGACCGCGCTCACGGTGTTGGCTTGACCGACGGCGTCGCTTACGTCGCGCGCCGAGACCCCCGCTGCGGCCAGCGCCGCGGGATCGAGATCCACGCGGTACTCGCGTTGCGCGCCGCCGACGACCAAGATCCGTCCCAATCCCGCCACGCCGTAGAGCACGGGCAACAGCGAACGCGTCGCGTACTCCCGCACCAGCGTTTGCGAGAGCGTCGTGGAGACGAGCGCGACGGAAAGTACCGGTTCCGTTTGCGGCGTGATGATGTTGGCTTGCACCGCGGTCCCCGCGGGTAGCTGCCCCCGCGTCTGGGCGATCGCCGCGTTGACGTACTGTAAATCGGTGGCGGTGTCGGTCTTCGGATCGAACGAGACGACCAGCTCGGAGCTGCCTTGCGACGAGGTCGCGCGCACCTGTTGCACGGCCGGCAGGCCGACGAAGGCCCGTTCGAGCGGCACCGTTACGGCCACGCGCGCCTGCTCCGGCGGCAAATCGCCGAGATCCGCGACGACGTCGATGCGCGAAAAATGCATCTCAGGAAAGATGGCGGCCGGGGTGCGGAGGTACGCCCACAGGCCGGTCAAGGTCAGCGCCACCGTCAGGAACAGCACCGCCCGAGCATGCCGCATCGAGAACCGGGCCGGATTCACCGTCGCAGCATACCGTCAGACGATGAACGGTACGTGAACGGCAGCGTTCTTAGGTTGCGGGGGCGAGCGTGATCGTGACCAGGGCGCCGCCGTCGGCGCCGTTGTTGAGCTCGAGCCTGCCCCGATTCGCTTCGACGATCGTCCGCGCGATCGCGAGGCCCAACCCCGTGCCGCCCCGCGTGCGCGCGGAGTCGCCGCGCCAGAAGCGCTCGGTCGCATGCGTGAGCGCCTCCGGCGAAAAGCCCGGGCCGTCGTCGGCCACCGCAAACGTGACGCCGGCGCCGTTGCGCGCACCGCGCAGCGTAATCGTTCCGCCGGCTCGTCCGTACGCGATCGCGTTGTGGACGATCGCCAGCAGGGCGCGCTCGAGGCTCGCGCGATTGGCTCGCGCGACGACGTGCGGTTGACTCTCCACGATCACCGCCATGGCGCGCGTGGCGGCGGCCGGGCGCACGCGCTCGCCGACGCCGCGCAACAGGTCGGCGGCGTCGATCGCTTGCTGCTCCCGCGCCTCTACCTCGGCCCGCGCGGCCGCCAGCAGCTCGTCGATCAACTCTTCGAGCCGCGCCGCTTCGCGTTCGACCGACGCGAGCGCGGCGCGATACTCGGGCGCCGTGCGGTCGCGGCGCAGCGCTAAATCCGTTTCCGCGCGTAGTACCGCGAGCGGCGCGCGCAACTCGTGCGACGCGTCGGCAACGAAGCGCCGTTCGCGCGAGAACGCCGCTTCCAGCCGGTCGAGCATGCGGTCGAACGACGCGCAGAGTCGCGCGAGCTCGTCTCTGCCGTCGGCGTGCAGGCGCGCGGAAAGGTCGTGGCTCTCGATGCGTTCGGCGAGCGACGCGATGTTGCTCAGCGGCGCGAGCACGCGCCGCGCGACGCGCCTCGACGCGATGACGCTCGACGCGATCAGTAACGCTCCGACGGCGAGCGAGACCAGCCCGGCATCGCGGTCGAACTCTGCGATCCAGAGGCTCGATTGCCAGACGACGACGTGCCCGTACTCCCGATTGTCGCGCACCACCGCAACGGCAGCGCTTTCGAATCCGCGCGTGTCCACGGGCGGAGCGTTGCCGGCCGCGACCGTGCCGTCGTTGCGGAACACGACGAAGGGCGTGTCGGCGTGCAGCCAGGCCAACGCGCGGAGGTCGCCCGGGTCGACCGCGATCGCTCCGTTATGCACGTCGACGGCGGCCGCAATCGTTTGCGCGTCGGTGCGGAGGCGATCGTGAAAGCCCGTGCGCAGCGCGCGATCGAGCGCGACGATCGACAACGTGGCGAAGAGGATGACGGTCACCGCGACGATCGTCACCACCGTCACCGTGAAGCGAGTGCGAACGCTCACGGTGACTCCGCGAGACTCTCCAGCCGGTAGCCGAGGCCGCGCATCGTGTGCAGCAACTGCGCCTCGCCGTCGACGGCGAGCTTATTGCGCAGCCGTCGCGCGTAAACGTCGAGCACGTTCGAGGCGCGGTCGCTCTCGCGGTCCCACAGGCGATCTTCCAGCATGCGCCGCGTGACGGTACGCCCCGCGTTTTGCATCAGGATCTCCAGGAAGAGCGCCTCTTTCGCCGTGAGCTCCAGATCGCGGCCGTTGCGATGCGCCTGGCGCGTGACCGTGTCGAACGTCACGTCGCCGGCGCGCAGCACCGACTCCAGCCGCCTCGGCGGACGCCGCGACAGCGAACGCAGCCGCGCTTCGAGCTCGTCGAACGAGAACGGCTTGCGTAGGTAGTCGTCGGCGCCCGCGTCGAGGCCTTCGACCACGTCGGCCGCTCCGTCGCGCGCGGTGAGAATCAGGACGGGAACTTGGTGGCCGCGCGCGCGCAACCGGCGCAGCACCGAGAGTCCGTCTTCGCCGGGAAGGTTGAGATCGAGCACGAGCGCGTCGTACGGCGCGCCGGAGAGATACTCGTCGCAATCGCGCCCGTCCGGCAGCGCATCCACTACGTAGCCGTCTTCGCTGAGTCCGCGCCGCAGCAGTGTCTGCAGCGGCCGATCGTCTTCGACGAGCAGAACCCTCACGTCATCGCGCGGCTGGTCTGAGCAATGGTTCCTCCAGTGTTTATGGCATCCACTTCAAGCGCTGCACCCAGTCGCCCCTGGGATCGGCGTAGACCACCCAGATGTCGTTCGTGCGCTCGTCGATGCCGACGGTGTGAATGCCGCGGTGACCCGTCTCCAGGCGACCGAGCAGACGGGGCGCGGCCCCGCTGCGCGCCTGTAGGACCGTTACCACGCCGCGGCCGGCGCAGACGATGAGCTCGCCCTTCGAGCCGGTGTTGCACTGATCGATGTGCGGCTGCACCTTCACGTCGCCGACGTGCGTGCCGTCGGGCGTATATGCGGAGAGCACGCCGTTCACGCCGCCCGAGATCACTTGATTCGCGCTCACGGAAAAGACCAGCGGATGGTTGTTCTCGAGCTGGGGCGTCTTCACGACCTTGGTCACCTTCAGCGACTGCGGATCGATGACCGCGAACCCGCCGCCGTTGGCCAGGTTCTGATACAGCACGCCGGTCTTCGGATCGACTGCCGGCGATTCCAGATCGTCGGACGGCATCGTGAGCGTCGCGATGCGCTTCATCGTCGAGGCATCGATCACGTAGACCGATGGTCCGCCGTCTTGATCGGCGTAGACGCGGCGATTGAGCGGATCGTAAACGATCGCGTCGATGTTTCCCGGCACGTCCACCGTGGCGAGGACCTTGTAAGCCACCGGATCCACCTTGGAGATGCTTTGATCCGTGCCGTTGCCGGTGAACACGTCGCCCGTGACAGGATCCACCGCCACGCCGTGCATCGGCCCCACGTCCACCTGATTGAGCACTTTCCCAGTGCTCGCATCCACAATTAGGAGACGCTGACTGGCGCTGTGCGCCGCGTACGCACGCCGGCGTACCTCGTCAACGGTGACGTAGTCAAAACCGCTGAAGACTTGGACGTGCTGGGGCGGCGCGGCCACGGTGATCGGCATGGTGGTTCCTTTCTAGTCGTCTAGTCGGCGGTTTTGCGCTTCGGGCGCGGATTGAAGTTGGCGGGCGGCTGCGAGTTGGGCAACGCGACGGGGACGATTCCCAGCGTCGAACAGCTCATCGCCGCGGGAAACGTGTTGACGATGCGGTCGTCGATTTCGGCCTCGGACGGCGCGATCGGCGGCGTCGTACCGGCGAGGCGCCCCGGATCGAACGCGCCGAGCAGATCGGTGATTGCGGGGTTGCCGTCGTTCGGTCCGCGCGGCATGTACGGCGCTTCTTCCGGCAGCGACGCCAACGCGGGCAGGTCGAAGACCCGTTCGGCGAACTTCAGAACCGAGCTCTGGTCGCCCATATCGTGGACGATCGCACCGTCGCGAGCGAAGGGCGAAATCAAGAGCAGCGGGCGACGCGGGCCCTCGCCGCAGGGACGAGAGTCCGCGCAGGCCTCGAACTGCGGCGGCGGCACGTGATCGTAGTATCCGCCCGGATCGTCCCACGTGATGATGATGGCGGAATCGTTCCAATACTTGCTGCGGGCGATCGCGTTCACGAAGGTGGCGACGAAGGCTTCACCGACTTGCGCGTCGCTGTCGCCGGGTCCGGGATGATCGTCGTCGCCCTTCCAGTTCGCTTGCACGTACGGATCGCGATTCGCGGGTTTCCAGTCGAAGTGGTTTTGCGAGCCGCCCTTGATATAGAAGATGCCCTGGTCGGGCAGCGTGCCGTCGGCCAACTGCGGCAGGATCGCGTGAATCTCGTGCTCGTTGCGCCAGAAGACGTCGTTCTGGCGCAGATAAGCGAAGTATTGGGGAGCGTTATGGTGCGCCTCGTATCCCGGCAGCGCCAAAGCCGGAGAGACGTAGCCCTCTTGGTACCAACCCCACGGAACCGGCGGCTTCGCGCGGACGACCATTGCGCCGAGGTCTTTCCCGACGCCCTCCGTCTCGTTGGTCACCGAGGTTGCGTCGGTGCCGGCCAGCGTCAGCATCAGCGTCGCGTACCGCTGCGGAATTTGATGCACCTTGTCGGTTTCGGTGTAGGGGCCGTAGGCGGGATCGAGGTCGTTGACGACCGGAACTCCGGGCCCCTTGTCGTCGGCCGGCGTCGCGCTCTGCGGATCTCTCGCCCACTGCGTCTGTCCGGCCTGTCCCGCGATCAGCGACAACGCGCCGGGGGTCGAGGGCCCAGACATCACGCTGAACATTCGGTCAAAGAGCGCGAACCGCCGGGCGTACTTCCAGAGAAACGGAATTGTGTCGCAGTCGTAGTGCGCCATCGTCAATAGCCCGACGGAGCGCGCGCCGTCGTCCGAGAAGCGCCTCTGCGAGTAGCGCTCCTGCGCCGCCACGAAGGCGTCCATCGCGCCGTTGTCCATCTTGTCCAGCAGCACCGGGCGCGCTTGCGACGGCCCCTCGGTATCGGGATCGGTGATCCGGAACGGCGTCACCCAACCTCCGCCGATCGGGTCGTACTGACGATAGCCATGCGCCGCCGCTTCGGGCGACGCGAGGTTGTCCGCGCCCGGGAACGTGCCGAAGTAGTTATCGAACGAGTGATTCTCCTGATAGATCACAAAGACGTGTTTGACGCGGCTGCGTAAGGCCGCGACCAGCTCGTCGCTTTGATCGGCGCCGCTGCGCGCCGGAAGAGCGGCCAACGCTCCCAGCGCAACGAGGGCGGCCCAACGGTAGGGTCGGTGAGCGAGCATCATTTCCATCCTATGGCGCCGAGGTGAACCTACGATGAAGCTAGTCTTATCATAGCGGTTAATGCAGCGATAACTCGGCCATAAAGTTCGTGGCGCATTGTCGCACTATGCGTCGTGCGCTTACGCTCGTCACGTTCCTCTTCGCCTGCCTTCCCGCGGCCGCCGCAGCGGGGACCACCGTGTCGGGACGGATCCTCGATACGCAGAGCGGTCTGCCCGTACCAAACGCCGGCGTCCAGTTGGACCGCAACGGCGCCAGGGTCGCGGCGGGGGTCACCGATGCGAGCGGCACCTTCCGGATTCCAGGAGTTCCACCGGGGACGTACGCCGTGCTGGTTACGGCGCCGGGCTACGAGATCACCCGGTTGTCTCCCGACTTGCTCGTTGCGCCGGAGGAGCCCGGCGTTTCGTTTCAGATGGCCATCAGCCGGCAGCGGCAAGGGCTCAAGCAGATCGGCTACGTGGTGGCCGGCGGACGAACGGCGCTGCAGACGACCGCGACGATCAACACGCATATCGACGCCAACGTCATTCAGAGCGAGAACTTTCAGCGGCTGGGCGACGTGCTGACGACGGTTCCGGGTGTGATCACCTCGACGAGCTCGTCCGCGGGCGACGACATGTCTCTCTCGATCCGCGGCTACGACTCGACGGAGACCGCAGTCTTGCTCGACGGCCATCCGATCGGGCCGGTCGGCGCGTTCGGCAACGGCTACAACTTCAACGTCTCGCCCTTCTGGGGTTTAAGCTCGGCCGACGTCGTCTTCGGGTCGGGCGCGACCGGCCTCTTTGGGACGACGACGATCGCCGGCGCGGTGAACTTTCTCACCATCAACCCCACGCCGCAGGATCACTTCTCGGTGACGCAAGGCGCCGGCAGCAACGATAAGTACATGACCGGCTTGCTCGGCACCGGGACGGTCGGCAAGCTCGGCTACGCCGTCGCCTGGGGCGCGCAGGGAACGACCGGCAACTTTCCCGGCGGCTACATCCAGCAGACGGCGCTGCTGCAGACCAGCGTCGTCAACCCCGGCTATAAGGGGAACGCTCCGCCGCCGGATCTCACCCACGCCAACGCATACAACTTGGTGAACTACTATCCGGTCAGCGGCGGGTACTCGCAAAAAGACTTCGTCGGCAAGCTGGTCTACAATTTCTCGCCGAAGACGACGCTGCAGTTTACGGCGTATGCTGCGAACGACTGGCAGAACTCGACGGGCAACGGCGACAACGATTATGCGACCTATCCGTACGTGCTTTTTGGCGCGCAGCAGACGTTGGCGGGGATCAAGGCGAGCCCGGGCGGCCTCGATACGATCTTGGTGAACGGCAGACGGCGCTCGTGCCACGACAGCATCGCGGTGTTGGTTGACAATCTGCAGGGCTACACGTGCATGAATGCCGCGCAGTACGCCGTCAACTTCTACGGACCGTTCGGCGGCAGCATCGACCGCTGGCGCACGTTGGGCAACCAAGACTATGACTTGCGGGGAACGCAGCAGATCGGCGCGGGCATCATCACGCTCGAGGGATTCGCCGATGCGTACAACTATAATGCGCAGAAGGGACCGGGCGTCGCGATCGGCCCATACGGTCCCGGCCCGGATTTCTTAAACCTGTATCACAACCGCGGCTTTTTGGTGAGCGACGACTTTCCGCTGTCGAAGAACGACGTCGGTTTCGGTTACAGCTGGCTGCACCAATCGAACACCAACGGCCAGTTCCCGTACTCGCTGCCGAACGGCACGACGTACAACGTCTTCGGTAACAACCCGCCGCTGTATCTGTCGACGGCCAGCTACTTCATTCGCGATAACTGGGTGCCGAACGACAAGTTCGCGGCTTTCGGAAGCTTCTGGATACAGCGCTCGCTCGACACGCGCTCGACGCACTTCGATCCGCGCGTCTCGCTGATCTATCGGCCGACGAGCAGCGACGTGGTTCGCATCACGGGGGGCCGTTCGTACAGCGAACCGGATCCGTCGCTGATTGCCTTCGCGCCGCCCGTCTACGGGGCGCCGTCGAGCATCAACTGCCCGCCGGCGACGACCGGATCGGGGGCGCTCGTGTCCATCGCCTCGGTGGCGAATCCGACGCTGCAACCGGAAACGGCGACCGATCTCGAGTTGGCATACGGTCACCGCTTCAACTCGACGACGAACGTTCAAGCCGACGTCTATCAGTCGTTGGAAAATCAAGCGTTGCTCAACGGCAACGTGCCAATCGTCGGTTTCCCCGGAATCACGGTGCCGGAGGACTATATCGACAAGGCGCTGGCGCGGCTCAACTCCTGCGCCGGCCTGCATCCGTCGATCAACAACCTCGCTTTCGCGACGACCTATAACGCGGCGGCGGCGCGGTACCGAGGCATCGTGCTTTCGACGAACGTGGGGCTGATGCGCTTCGTCACGCTCAACGCGTCGTTCGACGTGCAGTCGGCCTCGTATTTGGGCGTGCCGCAAGACATTCTCATCGCCAACACCAACTTGATCGACGGCGGGCAGATTTACGGCATCCCGTTGCGTCAGGGAACGGTAGGATTGGCGTATCAGGATAACCGCGGACTCGGTGCGCGCATTGACGCCACCTACATCGGCGGCAACAATACCTGGAATCGCAATCCGTTCTGGTTCGCAAACGCCAGCATCTCGAAAAGCAGCGGACCGTTCAGCGTTGGCCTGGGCGTTTCTAACATCTTCGATAGCGCCGCGCAGCAATACGGGCTCATCGGCTACGGCGTCTTTCAACCGCAAAATTTCTACGGGTCGGCGGCGCAGGGCGGCCCGACCAACGCGCTCCAGCAGAGCAGCGAGCAGTACGGCTTGTTGTTCCGTCAGTATTGGCTCACGGTAAAGATGGGCATATAGGTCGACGACGAGACGGACGTTCGCTCGCTCTCGGCAGCGGCGCATCAGCGCGTTTAGCGTACCGGCAATTCGGGCACGATAGTTAGCGTAAGTGACTCCTGAGGAAAACTCCAATGCAGTAGCTTACGCACGCAAGGAACCATCGAGGCCTGCTCTGCAGGCCTCGTCCCATTTGCGTGGTACTAAAAGCTCCGACAGCATGACAAATGTGCGGGATGTGAACGAGGCGCTGCGCCTCCCGTCGCCGGCGCCGAAACCACAATCGATCGCGTTCGACGGCGAAAAACTGTGGATGGGGTCGATCGAAACCAGCCGGATCTACGCGATCGATCCGCGGCAATGGACGCTGATCGAAGAGGTGCAGGCGCCGGGCAAGCCGTGGGGCATGGCGATCGTCGGGGACGAGCTGCGCGTGATTTGCGGCGAGGGTGACGACGACGACCGCGTTGTTCGGCGCTTCGTCCCGGGACACGGGTTCAAGAGCCAGGGCGTGCGCTGTCCCGACGGCACGGGTTCGCAACTCAGTTACGACGGGACGTGGCTCTACGTCAGCCAGTTTTACAATCGTCGATTGCTGGCGCTGGACGAATATGGGAAGGTCGTGCGCGAGATCGCGGCGCCGCGCGACATCTGCGGGCAGACCTACGTTGACGGCACCTTCTACCTCGTAACGACCGACGACGAACACGGCAACGACTATTTCTTGACGCGCGTCGCCACGAACGGGGGAACGCGCACTGAAGATCTCGCCCGCATTCCGTTTGCGGCGCGCGCGCTCGCTTTCGACGGCGCGCGTTTCTGGACGAATCACCGCGAAGCGAACCAGATCGTCGCCTTCGAGCGCTGAACGCTTCGCGCGCGACCCATGCAATGATGCTCGTCCGGGGACTGTTTGGCGTGGCCGCGCTCCTGCTAGGGGGCTGTTCGAGCGCGCACATGGCAATACGCGAGGTTCCTCAACCACCAGTCTCGTTGAAAACGGCCGACGTGCTCGATGCGGCGCCGGACGCTACAGTGGCCCGGCCGCTCGTGCTACATCTGCGGCATCGCGGGCTCACTACGGACTTGATGTATCCGCTGAAGAACGATGCCGTGCCGGCGGCACGGTATCACGTGACGTTCGACGACCTCAACGTGCTGCGCATGTCGATCCAACAGATGCCGGTGGATCTGCGGATTCTGACCGCAGAGCGCGGGCAACTACTCGCGATCGCCGACACGTATACGGGAGGCGCGCACTGCTGCTATACGAGCACGGTACTCGACGTTACGGGCTCGGGAATGCATCGCGCGGTTAGCAAAGACTGGGGGAACTTCTCGTACCGGCCGATCAACGCGCGGGACAGAAGCGGTTATGTCTTCCTGACGGCCGACAATGCCGGCGCATACGCGTTCGCATCGTACGCGGAGTCGGCGTTTCCGGTGCTGATCGAGAGTTACCGCGACGGGCGCTTCGCCGACGTGACGGGCGAGTATCCGGCGATCGTCGCGCGCGACGCCGCCAAGTGGTGGCGCGAATACGCGTTGGGGTCGCGTTCGGTGGTCGCGCCGGAGGCGGCGCTCGCGGCGTACCTTGCGGACGAGTATCGCCTCGGACGCGCAGAGCAAGGGTGGGCGCGCGTGCACGCGCAGCGGGGGCTGGCCAAAGACTTCGACGCCAAGGCGCGGGCCTGGCTGAAAGATAGCGGCTACGCGAAGTAACGCGCCGGCGACGTACGGCGTAGCGGCGGCGGTAGTTATTTTGCTCCTTTCGGTCACGCTAAAAGCCTGGTCCACATTCGCGCTGTGGAACCGCTACCGACCCGTTGAATATTGGACCGACCGCAAAGCTCGCGGCCTGTTTTTGCTTGGCAAAGTCACGCCGTTGACGGCGTGCGGCGCGATCGTTGCGCTCGCCTACGTGAGCGGTCGATGGTGGCTCGTACTCCCGGCTTGGTCGTTCTTCGTCGTCGTGGCCTATGGCGTGGTCACGCGGATAAATGCAGCGAGGCGGTCGGGTTAACCGCGAGCGATTCGCGGTATACTGCCGGCGTAATGAGTAACGGTGGACTGCCCTACCCCGATAACGACGACGACGCGATCGCGCCGGACGTCGCACCGCCGGAGAAACGGCCGATCGATCCCGCAGAAGCGGTGCGCCGCGAACAAGAGAAGTACGGCGAAACGACCGCCGACGAGAACCGGGGCGATCAGTGGGACGAGCATCACGGGGAGCCAGACGACGTTGTTTGAAAGGGAAGGTTTGGGTCGGCGCTGAGGGTCATCGGATCGCCGGCCGCGGCGTCACGCTGATAGTACGCCGCTGCGGCGATCATCGCGGCGTTATCGGTGCAGTATTTCGGCGGCGGAACGAACACGCGCACGCCCGCGCGCTCGCCCCAGTGCCGAAACGCCGATTGCAGAGCCGAGTTGGCGGCCACGCCTCCCGATAACACCGCCGCGCGATAGCCGTTGCGCTCGAATGCGGAGCGAACGCGTGCCATCAGCACGTCCACGATTGCCGCCTGGAACGACGCCGCGACGTCTTCCGATTGTGCGCTTCGTCCCGCGTGGGATTCCAAGAAGTAGCGCACCGATGTCTTGAGTCCCGAGAACGAGAGGTCGAGCGAGTCGCCCGCGGCGCGATGCCGCGGAAAAGCGTACTTGTGCGGGTCGCCGCGCTGCGCGAGGCGGTCGAGCTCCGGTCCGCCCGGATAGGGCAACCCCAAGAGGCGCGCGGTCTTGTCGTAGGCTTCGCCGGCGGCATCGTCGTGCGTGCGACCCAGAATTCGCATCTCGGTGGGCGATTCAACGGCGACGATCTGCGAATGACCGCCGGAGACCAGCAGCGTCAAGAACGGATACGGTGGCGACTCGTCGCGGTCGAGGAACGCTGCGAAGACGTGGCCGTGCAGATGGTTGATGCCGTAGAGCGGCTTGTGCAGCGCGAAGGCGAGCGCTTTCGCTGCCGCGACGCCGACCACCAGGCTGCCGATCAATCCCGGCCCACGCGTCACCGCGATGCCGTCGAGGCGCTCGAGCGGCGCCTGCGCGCGCTCGCAGGCATCTTCGATAACGGCCGAGAGCAGCGCGACGTGGCGCCGCCCGGCAATTTCGGGAACGATTCCGCCATACTTCGCATGAAACGCGTCTTGGTTGCTTGCGACGCTGCTGAGGACCGCGCGCCCGTCCCGCACGACCGCCGCCGCGGTATCGTCGCACGACGTCTCGATCCCGAGCACAAGCATTAGAACTGTTGCGCTTGACCGACGATATATTCTAAGTCCGAAGCGCCGGTTGGGTAGCCAAAGAGCGTCGCGGCGACGTCATCGGCGGGTAACTCGTTGCGAACTGCCAGGGCGAGGACGTTGATCTGCGCTTCGGCATGCGGTCCCAATATCGTCGCCCCGACGATGCGCCGCTTTTCTTTTTCGATCAGCGCTTTGTAGTAGGCGCGGCGGCCTGCGACGTGGCGCGTCGAGTACCAGTCCGTCATGTCGCCGCGTTGCACGTCGTACGCGACGCCCTGCTTTCGAGCCGCCTCTTCGCTCCAGCCGACGGTCGCGAGCGGCGGATTCGTGTAGACGATGCTCGCCAGCCCACGGAACTCCGCGGTGCGGCGATTCCCATTGACGATATTATCGGCCACGATTTCGCCCTCGTAGCCCGCCACCGGCGTGAGCGGCAAGCCGCCGCCGTCCGCGGCATCGCCGCACGCGTAGACGCTCGCATTGCTCGCGCTCTGCAAGAACTCGTTGACTTTCACACCGTACTGCGTGCGCTCGACCTTCCCGGCGTCCAACTGTAACTGGTCGAGGTCGGGAACGCGGCCGGCGGCGAGCACGCCCGCGGCCGCAGCGAACCGCTTGCGCTCGCCGTTGCGCTCTACCCACACCACGACGTTGTCGCCGTCGCGCTCCACCAGCTTCACGGTGCTATTCAGCTGCACGTCGATTCCGATCTCGCGCGTCACGTCGAGCAGCCGCTCGACGACCTCGGAATCGAATCCGTTGAGCGGCTGCGGCCCGTTATGGATGATCGTTACCTTAGCTCCCGCGCGGGCCGCGACGTGGGCAAACTCAAACGCGATGTAGCCCCCGCCGATGAACAACAACGACGCCGGCATCGCGGGCAGATCGAGAAACGTTTCGCTCGTCAATAGCGCGTCGTCGCCCTCCGCGACGTGTCGCGTCTTCGCTCCAGCGGCAATCACGAAGTGCGATGCTTCGATTGAATCGCCATTGACCGCGATCGCTCGGGGCGAGATAAAGTTGGCGACGCCGTGGATTCCGACGGCGCCGGCGTCCTCGTACTCTTTGAGGCGCTGCGCCGGGATCGGGTCGGTGAACGTCCGCTTGAACTGCATCAGTTTCTCCCATTGAATCGTGGGAGCGCGGTCGAGGACGCCGAGCCGCGCGAGCCGCCCGGCCGCATCTACGACGTCTGCGGCCGTGACGAGCACTTTCTTGGGATCGCACCCGCGCAGCGTGCACGTTCCTCCAAACGGCCGCTCGTCGATGACGGCCACGGACCGGCCGTGCGCGCGCGCCGCCAGCGCGACCGTCGTACCGGCGCTGCCGCTGCCGACGATCGCGACATCGAATTTGCGGTTCATTTCGGTAGTTTGACCTCTCTACAACGCGGTTACATCTAGACTATGGTAACCGTAAGCGATTTCTTGATGGAGCGCCTGCTTGATTGGGGCGTTCGGCGAATTTATGGATATCCCGGCGACGGAATCAACGGCATCATGGGCGCCCTCGATCGCACGGACGGGAAGATCGACTTCATTCAGGTTCGCCACGAAGAACAAGCGGCATTCATGGCGTGCGCGCACGCGAAGTTTACCGGCGAGGTCGGCGTGTGCCTCGCCACCTCAGGCCCGGGCGCGAT
Source organism: Vulcanimicrobiota bacterium (assembly GCA_019240755.1). Taxonomy (GTDB): domain Bacteria; phylum Vulcanimicrobiota; class Vulcanimicrobiia; order Vulcanimicrobiales; family Vulcanimicrobiaceae; genus Cybelea. Next base: position 5,026 of record JAFAXS010000007.1, on the reverse strand, counting down.
CCATCTGCTGAACGGCCTCTACGACGCGAAGCTTGATCATCAGCCCGTTGTGGCAATCGTCGGGCAGTCATCTACGGCGGCGCTGGGCGGCGCGTACCAGCAAGAAGTGGACCTCAACATGCTCTTCAAGGACGTCGCGAGCGAGTATTGCTATCCGGTGATGAATCCGATCGCCTTGCGCCACGTCGTGGATCGCGCGTTTCGAATCGCGCTCGCAACGCGGTCGGTGACCGCAATCATTCTGCCCAAGGACGTGCAGAAGCGCAAGGCGGTCAAAGAGCCGCCGCACGCGCACAACACGATACATTCCTCCGCCGGCTATCGGCGGCCGCGCATTCTTCCGCAAGAGGACGACTTGCGCCGGGCCGCGGTTGTGCTCAACGATGGCAAACGCGTTGCGATGCTCGTCGGGCAGGGCGCGGCCGATGCCGAAGAGTCGTTGATCGCCGTAGCGGACCGGCTGGGCGCGGGGTGCGCGAAGGCGCTGCTCGGCAAAGCGGTGCTGCCGGATACGCTGCCGTGGGTGACGGGAACCATCGGGCTGCTGGGCACCCGCCCGAGCAACGACATGATGCGCGAGTGCGATACGCTGTTCTTGATCGGCACCAGCTTTCCGTACGGCGAGTTTCTTCCGAAAGAGGGTCAGGCCCGCGGCGTCCAGATCGATATCGACGGCCGCATGCTCGGCATACGCTATCCGATGGAAGTGAACCTCTGCGGCGACGCCGGCAAGACGCTGCGCGCGTTGCTCCCGCTGCTGGAACCTAAGAGCGATTCCGCGTGGCGCGATTCGATCGCGGCCAATCGCACGGAATGGAAGCGCCTCAAAGCGGCGCGCGCGGAAGTCGCGGCCGCTCCGCTCAACCCGGAGTTGCTCTTCACCGAACTATCGCCACGACTGCCGGACCGCTGCATTCTCAGCGGCGACGCCGGTACCGCGACGAACTGGCTCGCGCGCCATCTCGTGATGCGGCCGGGCATGAAGTTCTCGCTCTCCGGCGGACTCGCCACGATGGGGTCCGCGGTGCCCTACGCAATCGCCGCGAAGTTCGCATACCCCGATCGCGTGGCGATCGCGATGACCGGCGACGGCGCGATGCAGATGAACGGCTTGGCCGAGATGATCACGATCGCGAAGTACTGGAAGCGCTGGAGCGATCCGCGTCTGATCGTGCTCGTGCTCAACAATCGTGACCTCAATCAAGTGACGTGGGAGATGCGCATCGAGTCCGGCGACCCGAAGTTCGATGCGTCGCAACAATTGCCGGACTTCCCCTACGCGCGATACGCCGAATGGATCGGCTTGACCGGAGTTCGCGTCGAGCGCCCGGAAGACGTCGCTTCCGCATGGGATCGCGCGCTTTCGGCCGATCGGCCGGTGATCTACGAAGCGTACACCGATCCTAACGTGTCGCTGCTGCCGCCGCACATCAGCTTCGAACAGGCGAAGAACTTCACGAGCGCGTTGATCAAGGGCGATCCCGACGAACGCGGCATCCTCGTCGAATCCGCCAGGACGGTGCTCGCCGGAATTCTCGGCGAGTGACCGCAACGGCGCCCAAAACGGAGCTGCCGATCCGCCGCGGCCTCATCTGGTTTCTGCGGCGAGCTCGTGGCGTGCCCACGTGCCCAGCGTCGCGAGAAGCGCGACGAACAGCACGAATCCGCCGACAATCCACATGACTGCGGCAGCGGCATGCTGGTCCTGCAGCGCCGCGCCGGCCGAACGTTGCGCCGTGACGTAGTGCGGATATAGCGGCAGGCGCGCGCTGAAGATCGCCATGCTTACCAGCGCTCCTTGCGGCAGCGCGACGACCAGGTAGAGCAGGCGCGCGGGATACGGCAGCGGCCGCAGCGGAGCCGGCGCGAGCATGGGAAGCCATAACGCGATTCCGGCGCAGAGGTAGAGCGCGTGCTCGACAACGTGCGCTGCGCCGTTGCGCAGCGAGGCCTCATATACTCCCGAAAAGTGCGTGAGCCATAACGTCGCCACGTAGAAAGCAAGCGCGACGGGCGCCGACACGGCCGCGTGGAGCGGACGAAGGGCGCGCACGAGCGTCGCCGTCAGTTTCTTCTCCAGCAACGGCGAAATGAGATCGAACGGGCGCGAAAGCACGAGCAAGAGCGAAACGGCGTACAGCAGGATCAGGTGTTGGACCATGTGCCACGCGAACGAACGATCCGCCAGCGCGTCGAGCGGAGGTAAGATCGCGGCGATACCGGCCGCGATGGCCGCGATCAGACAAAGCCAACCCATCCGCGCGCGCTTCACGGCAGCGGCTCCTCCTCGAAGCCGCCCTCGGCGGTGCGGCGCAGCCGCACGCGCGGCGCCTTTCGTACGCCGCCCATCGCGCGCAACTCCACGGCGAGCGCATACGTGATCGCAAAGCCGACCAGCGGCGCGGCGATGCAGAAGATGCGGTACAACGTGGTGAGCGACGTGATGGGAACGTGCAGGTAGCGCGCCTGGACGTCGCCGCTCGCCGCAAGCGTGAGGCCGAGCACGAAGAGAAAGAGTGCGACGCCGAACGCCGTGCGCCAAGGAACGTTGCGGGGAAGATCGAGCAGCTGGTGCGATGCAGGATCCTTGCGGATGGCCGCGTCGATCCACGGCCACGCGATAAGCACTAGGAACAGAACGAGCGGCAGCAGCACCGCCGGCCAAAACGGCGACGCGACCGTGTGGCCCCAAAGGTGAAGCGCCCACGCCGGTCCCAAGCGAAGCGCGCCTTCCAGCCATCCCACGTACCAGTCGGGTTGCGCGGGATTGGCGGCGTTCCACGGCTCGTAGGGCCCCCACAGCCAGATCGGATTGATCTGCACCAGCGCGCCGAGCGCGCAGGCGACCGCGATTACCGCCAACAAAAGCCCGATCGATTTTGCGGCGTAGCGCGGAAAGAGCGGCGATCCCACGACGTTGTGCTCGGTGCGCCCGGGTCCCGGAAACTGCGAGTGTTTTTGCCGCCATACGATGACGAGGTGCAATGCGAGCAGGGCTGCAATCGCCGCCGGCAGCAGGTAGACGTGCGCGATGAAGAGGCGCGGAATAATTCGATCGGTCGGAAATGCGCCGCCGATCAGAAAGAACGAGAGCCACGTGCCGATCACGGGCACCGCAAGCGCCACGGAATCGGCGATCCGCAGTCCGATGCCGCTCAGCAAGTCGTCGGGCAGAGAATAACCCGTGAAACCGGCCAGCATCGCGAGACCGAAAAGGGCGATGCCGACGATCCAGTTGATCTCCCGCGGCTTGCGAAAGGCCCCGGTGAAGAAGATGCGCCCCATGTGCGCGACGATGCCCGCCAAGAAGATGAGCGCCGTCCAGTGGTGGACCTGGCGTATCAACAGTCCGCCGTTCACTTCGAAACTCAGCGCCAGCGCCGACGCATACGCATGGGAAACGCGCGTGCCGTCGAGCAGCCGGTACGGCCCGTCGTACGCTATCTTCGCGGCGTTGGGATCGAAGAAGAACGCGAGGAACGTCCCAGTGGCGACCAAGATGACGAACGCGTAGAGGTTGATCTCGCCGAGCATGAACGACCAGTGATCGGGAAACGCTTTGCGTAGCGCGTGGCGCACGAAGTGTGCGGTACCGAGCCGGTCGTCCACCCACAGGAGAAGGCGTTCGATCATGCTTCGACTCCGCTCAGCATGACACGACTCCGATCAACGTCGTTCCCAGAAGCTGGGGCCGACCGGCTCGGGGAAGTCGCTCGTCGCGACGAGCGTGCCGTCAGGAGCGATCTCGATGGGAAGACGCGGCAACGAATGGTCGGCGGGGCCCGAAACCACCGCGCCGTCGTCGAGCACGTTGAAGACCGATTGATGGCACGGGCACATCAACTCCTTGGCTGCCGCGCGATAGAGCGCGACGGGGCAGCCGGCGTGCGTGCAAAGCTTCGAATAGATCATGTAGCCGCGCGTGGAAGGCGCGAGTTCTTCGGGGACGCGAAGCAACATCGCTTGGGATTGCGAATCCTCCAGCGCGCCGGCGGGAAAGACGGTTATTGCCGAGTCAACCTCGAGATCGTCCACGCGCACCGGATTGCCGTTGGGGCGTGCAACGCGCGCGCCCTTACGCCAGCGCGTGTGAAAGAGCGTATCCCGCGGCGCGGGCCCGAGCGACCGAATCGGCAGAGCCAATGCGGCGGCAAATGCGGCGAGTGCAACATAAAGTAAACCGACCAGCGCGCGCGGCCGCGCGATCGCGCGGACGTCGCTGCGAACTTCGCCGGTCTGCGTCGCGCGTTGCGCCGGCGCCGACGGGTACGTGACGATTTCGTCGGCGACTTGCTCGTGCGGCAAGAGCCAGAGCGCCCAGCCGATCGCCGCGGCACACAAGGCTGCCGCTGTGAGGGCGAGCGCCAAGCCTTCGTACAGACGCGCGCCGCCCGTGAAGTAGGCGGCGATGAAGAGCGCGCTGCCGGCAGTTGCGACCAGGAGCGCGGCGCCGACGAGACGTTCCTTCATCGCACCAAATAGATAGTCGCGAAGATCCCGAGCCACACGACGAAGACGAAATGCCAGTAGTACGTCATCGCTTCGGCGCCCGCTCGATGATTGACGGTGAGCGCGCGGCTTCGCATGCCGATCACGAGCGCGATGAGGATGCCGATGCCGGCGACGACGTGCAGCAGATGGAAGCCCGTCATCGTGTAATAGATCGAGCCGTAGGCGTCGGTGCGGATCGAGAATCCGTTGGCGGCGTACGCCCGCAGCGACTGCGCGACGAATCCCACCGCCGCCACGATCGCGCTCGCCGTCCACCAGCGGGCGGCGCGAGTGCGGTCGCGATCCATCGCGCGTCCGGCGAGCACCATGACGACGGATGCGGCGAAGAGCAAAAAGGTACCGAATGCGCCCTCGGCGACGTCAAGGTGCGCGTAGGCCGGCGGCCACGCCGCTCGATTCGCTCGCAGGTCGTAATACGAGGCGAAGAGCGCCGCGAAGAACATCAGCTCGGACGCTAAGAACAGCACCACGCCGAGCACGAGCGGATGCGCTCGGACCGGCAACGGCGTAAGTG
>JAFAXS010000098.1 GCA_019240755.1 Vulcanimicrobiota bacterium | reverse complement strand
GTCGGCATGAGCCATTCGCCGTGCGCCGACGCGTCGTACAGCTGCTTGTCGTAGGTCACGATCGTTCCGCCGGGTCCCGAGGCGCGACCCTCGATTTGCACCGGGATAGACGCGCTCGCGTTTTCGCTGCGGTTGATGAGCAGCAGTGCGTAGCCCGAGCGGTACGTTGATGCGTAGACTTTCACGTCGGGCAGCGAGCGTGCGCGGACGCCGACGACATGCTCGCCGTCGCGCACGAAGTATTTTGCGACGAAGAACGCATCCGCCGTCGGCAGCAGCGTTCCCAGCGGCGGCACGTCGGACGCGCGGCAGTTAGCCGCGGGACCGCCCGAAAAGATCATCCCGCCGCCGAAGTTTTGGTAGCCGTACAGCGATGAGCTGAAGTCGCCGCCGTTCTCCGGCAGGTAGCAGTTGCTGTAGCCAAGCCACCACGTGGCGCGCGGAATGCCCTCGTCGACGATTTCGCCGATCACTTGCGCGGCGTAGAGCGCCTGCACGATCGACTGCGTCTGCTTTCCCGTCCGTCCTCCCGTCGAGCCGATCTCGCCCAGATAGATCGGCGTATCGGGGTGGCCCGCGGCTGCGAGCTCCTCCTTGAGCATGCGGATGCGTTTGGTGAGATTCAAGGCGCCGTTATGGATCAAGCGCTGGTCGTCCACGTTGCGGCCTTGCGCGTAATAGTGCATCTCGACGCAGTCGTATTTCGCCCGCGACCGCACGGTCGCGTCCCAGTTGGGAAATCGCGGATTGACATCAACGCAGATATGAATGGGAATCGGCGAGGCGGCTTTCATCTGGGAGTAGTACTGCGTCGCTTCCACCTCGGCGTACTGCGCGGGATTGCCGCCCTGGGAGTGCATGTCAATGGTGTTACGATTCCACAGCTCGCCGCCGACCGTCCACCAGGTGATGTCGTAGTGCTTGGTTCGGTTGGCGTAGGCGACCCACGCAACCGCCTCCGCGGGATCCGCGCCGCCGTTGCAGTCGCGGTTCGAGCCATAGTTGACGACGACCGCCGTATCGAGGTGCGCCGGTATCGCAACGTCCTGCATGAAATTATCGAACGTCGAGTGAGCGTTCGCGTGGAACGAATGTCCCTGGCACTGCATCATCGTGTTGGTTTGCCAGTGATAGGCGTCGGCCGGCGTGCCGCCCGGCCAGCGCGTCGCCTCCATGCCCGCCGTTTCGAGCGACTTCGCGATCCCGGGCTCCGTGACGTCGAACCAGACCACCATGCCGACACCGCGAACCTGCCCGTACACGCGCGGACCTACCTCCGACGGCACCAGGGTTATTGACGCCGCCGACGCGCACGCTGCCCCGACCAGCATGGCGGCGGCTACTGCGACGGCGGTCAAAGTTGCACGACTCATTCGGCCGTTATGCGCCCATCCCGTAGCCCGTCCCTATTTTTTGTGCTATTTTCGCGTGGTGAAGTACGTTTCGACGGTTGCTTTCGTCGCGCTGGCATTCGCCGGCTGCGCGAGCGGCACCAAACAGAGCACGGGTCAAAGTCCGGCCGCCAACACGTATCGCATCGTGCTCGATACGACCAAAGGCCCGGTCACCATTGAGGTTGACCGCAGCCTCGCTCCCAACGGCGCCCAGCGCTTCTACGAGCTCGTGAAGGCCAAATATTTTGACGGGGCGCGCTTTTATCGCGTGGTGCCGGGGTTCGTCGTGCAGTGGGGCGCGGCTGCCGATCCGGCGGTGACGAAGAAGTGGGACGTTACGATTCCCGACGATCCCGTGAAGACGTCGAATCTGCCGGGAACCGTCGCCTTCGCCGCGACCGGCCAGCCCAACAGCCGCACGACGCACCTCTTCATCAATCTGGGGAATAACGCGCGTCTCGATGCGATGGGCTTCGCGCCCATCGGCCGCGTGGTTGGCGGAATGAAAGCGGTGGAGCACATCTACGCTGGCTACGGCGAACATCCGGATCAGAACCTGATCGGAAGCCGGGGCAATGCGTACCTCAACAAGTCCTTCCCGCGGCTAGACTACATCGAAAGCGCGCACGTCGCGGGGCGTTAGCGCGCGTCCCACGCCTCCGCGTTCACCGGAAGCCATAGCA
>JAFAXS010000129.1 GCA_019240755.1 Vulcanimicrobiota bacterium | reverse complement strand
TGCGCCGCCGCGGGCGATCCCACGCTCCTGATCGGCGATGCAGCGATCGACGCGCACGAGCGTTTTCCGGCGGAGATCGTTTACGACTTGGGGCGTCTCTGGCACGAGTGGAGCGGACGGCAGACGGTCTTTGCGGTGTGGGCGGCGCGTCGCGACGTGTACGAGCGCGATCCGCTTGCGATTCGCGCCTGCATGCATGCGTTGACCGACGCGTATACGTGGTCGCGCGCGCACGGCGACGAGGTGGTGACCCTCGCCCAACGCCACATCGTGCGGCCGGCCGGATTCTACGAGCGCTACTACGGAAAGTTGAACTTTATGTTCCACGTCGCCGCCCAGGATGGTTTGGCGGCCTACTGTCGCGAGCTTGCGAAGATCGGCGCCATCGAGACGGTGCCGCCGGCCTTGGAGAAGATGACGGATGCCCTCGTTAGCTAATCTGCTCGATCGCGCCGCCTCCGGTGGGCGGCTGGCGTTCGAGGAAGGACTGCGCCTGTATAACGATGCGGACATCCACGAGCTCGGCGCCGCCGCGCACGAGCGGCGCATGCAGATGCATTCGCCCGACGTCGTGACGTACGTGATCGATACGACGATCAACTACACGAACGTCTGCAACGTGCACTGCAGCTTCTGCGCGTTCTTCCGGCCGGAGCAGCACAAAGAAGGCTACACGATGTCGCACGACCAGGTGCTCGAGCGCGTGAAGTACGCCGTGGATCAGGGCGCGACGCAGATCATGATTCAGGGGGGCGTGAATCCGGAGCTCGGAATAGGCTGGTTCGAAAGGCTCTTCGAACGCGTGCGCGCGGAATATCCGCAGGCCGACATCCATTCCCTCTCAGTTTCCGAGATCGTGGGGCTGGCGCACGTCGAAGGCATCTCCACGCGGGACGTCTTGCTGCGCCTGAAGTCCGCCGGCATGAAGTCGCTGCCCGGCGCCGGCGCCGAGATATTGGTCGAACGCGTGCGCAAGCGGATCTCGGCGCGCAAGGTGCAGCCTGAGCGTTGGCTCGGCGTGATGCGCGAAGCGCAGCAGCTCGGCATGCCAACCACGGCGACGATGATGTTCGGCTCGATCGAAACGGCAGCCGAACGGATAGAGCACCTCGACGTTTTGCGCGCGCTACAAGACGAGACGGGCGGCTTTACCGCGTTCATCCCGTGGTACTACGTGCCGTACAAGACGCCGCTGCGCGGCAAAGAAGCGACGGGGCTCGAGTATCTGCGCGTGCTGGCGATCTCGCGGCTCTACCTCGACAACTTCGCCCATCTGCAAGCCTCGTGGCTCACGCCCGGACTGAAGTTAGGCCAGCTCGCCCTGTTCTACGGGTGCGACGACATGGGCGGCACGATCATCGAAGAGCAAGTGGTGCACGACGCCGGCAGCACGAACGAAGCGACGCGCCGCGATATCGAGAACGCGATCGCCGGCGCGGGCTTCACGCCGGTGATTCGCGACACGTACTGGAATTTGCGCAACGACGTCGCCCTCGCAACGGCGGTATAGCCTCCTCATTGTAGTCCTGAGCGAGCGAAGGCACAAAGAAGCGCGTTTGAATCCTCCCGGTGTCATCCTGAGCTTGTCGAAGGATGACGTTGCCACAGAGTAAGAGCATGAAAACCTACTGGGTGTACATGCTGCTCTGCAGCGACGAGTCGTTCTACACGGGCGTCACGAACAATGTCGGATTACGCCTAGATCAACACAACCAGGGAATCGACCGTAACTGCTACACATTTACGCGAAGACCTGTCGCGTTAGTTCACTGCGCTGAGTTTCGCTACATAGATCAAGCGATTGATTGGGAGAAGCAACTCAAAGGGTGGTCTCGCAAAAAGAAACTGGCACTGATCGAAAACGACTGGGCTCGTATATCGGAGCTGGCTAAGAATTATCGCGAGCGTTTCGGTAACTCATCGCCGGAACATAAAGCGGAATCGTCGCGTCATCCTTCGACAGGCTCAGGATGACACCGGGAGATGGCTCAGGATGACACTGGAGTCGATAAAATTGTGGCGGCGCCGAGGATTTCGTCGGTCGTGGGGTCGAGCAGCGCGACCAGTTGGCCGGGGGTAACGGCCCGCTGTGGCTGCTCGAAGCGCAGCTTCAGCGTGCCGTCGTCGCTCACGGACGCCCTCGCCGGCGCAGGCTTTGCGCGATACCGAATCATCGCGCGCACCGGCGCTTCACCGTCGCGAAAACGCTCGGGGCGAATCAAATTCAGCGCGTTCGCGGATAACTCGCGCGAGAGCAATTCATCCTCCCGGCCGATCACAATAGTATTCGTCGCGGCATCAATGCGGGTGACGTAGCGCGGACCGTCGTTGCTCGCCGGGAGGCGCGCGCGCTGTCCGACCGTGTAGTTCGCGATCCCGGAATGCGTGCCGACGCGCTCGCCGGCGGCAGTGGCGACCACCCCGCCGTCGTTCACCTCGAGGCCATAGCGCGGTGCCACCGTGCGATAGTCGCCGCCTTCGACAAAGCAGATGTCCTGCGACTCCGCCTTATCTTCGACCGGCAGGCCGAGCCGCCGCGCGTGCGCTCGCGTGCTCGTCTTGTCGAACTCGCCGAGCGGCAGCAGCAGGCGCGCCAACTGCGCCGGATCGAGCTGGGCGAGCGCGTAAGACTGATCCTTCGCATGCACGTTGCGATACAGGTGCACGCCGTCGTCGTCGCGCTCCACGCGCGCGTAGTGCCCCGTTGCAACGTAACGCGCGCCGAGCCGATCCGCATATTGCCCGAGCGTGCCGAGCTTGACGAAGTTGTTGCACGACACGCACGGATTGGGCGTGCGCCCCGCGGCGTAGTCGCCGACGAACCTTTCGATGACGTTGCGCCGAAACGTCTCCTCGAAATCCAGCACGTAGTGCGGAATTCCCAGCACTGCGGCGCTGCGCCGAGCGTCGTCGAAATCTTCGATGCCGCAACAACTTTTCGCATGAGCCGGGCGCGACGGCGAATACATCTTCATCGTGATGCCGATCACGTCGTATCCGTTCTCGACCAAGAGACCGGCGGCGACCGCGGAATCAACGCCGCCGCTCATTGCTGCAATTACGCGCTCCTTGCTCATATGAGGCAGTAACAGGATAACATTTCAACGGGGCTAACTCCAAGCCTAAATGTCAGGAGCGTCTGAAGCGCTGGGTGAGCGGTTTCGCGCGGCCCGCGAGGCGCGCGGCATTGCGCTCTCCAAAGCCGCCGAAGAGATCCGAATTCGTTCGCTCTACCTCGCTGCGATCGAAGACGAAAACTGGAGCACCATCGGCGCGCCGGTGTACATCCGCGGCTTCTTGCGAACGTATGCACGCTTTCTGGGCCTCGACCCGGAGGAAGCCGTCGCCGCCTTCAATCGCACCCAGCCCGCACAAGCGGCGCCGGCAGCGGCGGAGCCCCGCCTCGGCGAGCGAGCCGCGGCGCCCGCCTGGCTGTCGGCGGCACTGCTCTGGACGGCCGGGACGGTCGCCGTGCTGCTGATTGCGTTCGTCGTCTTCACCGAGCTGACGCTGCCTCGACGCACGGCCCTGCAGACCGCGCCCGCGGAGACGTCCTCGGCCGCAACGGCCACGCGCCAAACGCCACCGCCGCCGGTCCGTCCATCGCCGGCCGTCGTCGCAGGCGTCGACGGGACAAGCTCGCTTGCTTTAGTGCTCTCCGGCCCCTCCTGGCTGCGCGTGACCGTTGACGGAAATGTTAGTATGGAGGGCACGTTTCCGGCCGGAACCTCGAAGACGTTCCACGGAAAGAGCGCGCTGGTCCGCATCGGCAATGCCGGGGCCGTCGAAATCTACCTTGACGGCAAGGACCTCGGCAAGCTCGGAAAATCCGGCGACGTCGTGGAGCGCGCATTTCGCCTGTGAGAGGAGCATATAAAGGAAGCTGTGGCGAGCGAATCATCGTTCGACGTCGTTTCGCGCGTCGATAGCCAG
>JAFAXS010000051.1 GCA_019240755.1 Vulcanimicrobiota bacterium | reverse complement strand
CCAGTTCATGCAGTCAGGACCCCAAGCGGAGATGCGAATGTGATCCTTAACGATCGATAAAGGAAGGTTTAACGTCACCGTAACGCAATGTGCGTTATCTTCGGGTAAGAGATGCGTTTTCGTGCATTCGCAACGGACTTCGACGGGACTCTCGCAGACGAGGGCCAAGTTTCCGCGGCCGCCTTAGCGGCATTGACGGCACTGCGCAAGAGCGACCGCTTCCTGCTCCTGGTCACCGGTCGCCTCCTTGAAGACCTTCAGAGCACTTTTCCGCATTTGGACTTATTCCATTGGGTGGTTGCCGAAAATGGTGCAGTCCTCTACGAGCCGGTCTCGAGGCAACGCGTAACGCTAGCCGCACCGCCACCGAAGGAGTTCTTGGATCGACTGACTGCGTTAGGTGTTCCGCTGGAGTGGGGACACGTGATTGTGGCGACGCGGGAGCCCCACGAAAAGGCCGTGCTTGACGTGATTCGCGACCTCGGTTTGGAGCTACAGGTCATCTTCAACAAGGGCGCGGTCATGGTTCTGCCGGCGAACGTCAACAAGGCTTCCGGTCTGGACGCGGCACTTCGCCGGATGAAGCTGTCCCCGCATAATACGGTCGGTGTGGGCGACGCGGAAAACGATCACGCGTTTCTGTCTCTCTGCGAATGTGCCGTGGCAACGGCAAACGCCCTGCCGTCGCTACAGCAACATGCAAACATCGTTCTCGACGAGCCCAACGGCGAGGGTGTCGTGAGGCTAGCAGACGAAGTGCGTCTTTCAGACTTGGCAGGCCGGCCGCTGACTCAACATGACGTGCCGCTCGGTACGACGCGCGAAGGCACCGAAGTCTTTCTGCCTCCCTATATCTCAGGTACCTTACTTCTTGCCGGGCCGTCCGGAGGCGGTAAGTCGAGCGCGGCGCTTAGCTTCCTTGAACGAATCGAAGGCCGAGGTTACCAGATATGCATTATCGATCCAGAGGGCGACTACGAAGCTTTCGGAAACGCGATTGTCCTAGGTGATGCCGCGACGCCACCACCCGTGGAGGAAGTGACCAATATCCTTCTTGAGCCTGACCGGAGCGCGATCGTGAATCTGCTGGCCGTTCCAGTAGCGGATCGCCCGGCCTTTGCGGGCGAGCTGTTGTCACACCTGTTTGGAATCCGTTCTCGTTACGGCAGACCGCACTGGATTGTGCTCGACGAGGCTCATCACATCTTCCCTGTGGAACGTGCGGCAGACGCGATTCTTCCTAGAGACGTCTATAGCCTATTGGTAATTACGACGGAGCCAAAGTTACTGGCCAAGGAACTTCTTGCAACCGCACGCACTGTCGTTGGCTTTGGTTCTCCAGCGCCCAACGCAACAGAAGCGCAAGCTTCGATTTGGCGATCCGGTGAGCCCGATGTCACGGCGATCGCTGAGGTGTATCCGCCTACGTCGAAAAAGGAGCGTCATCGCAGGAAGTACGCAGTTGGCGATTTGGCGTCCGAAAAGAGCTTTTTCTTTCAAGGCCCCGACCGTAAGCTCAACCTTCGCGCGAACAATCTTACGATATTTGCTCAAATCGCTGAGGGGGTCGACGACGCAACCTGGTTCTATCATCTTCAGCGCGGTGATTACGAACGCTGGTTCGGAGAGTCGATCGGCGACGAAGATCTCGCCCTCGCGGCCAAAAACGCCGCGCGCCAACCGGCCACCAGTCGCCAAGTGATCCTATCGGCAATTCGCGACCGATATACGGCGCCCGGTTAAGGTGAAGGTCGCCTGGCCGCACTCGCTCAAGTGTTACCTGTATGCCGTACGGTGCGCGTATCTGGCAGGGACTCTGCTTTGCGCTGTGCCTCATCGGGCTCTTCGCGGTCGCCGAGAGCGCCTGGGCGACGTATTACCTCTACGGTGACGTTTTCGGTGGCGAACCCTTCGGGCCCGTAGCCGCAGCCCCGTTCTTCGACCGCTTCGAGACTGTCATTCCTGGTTCGGTCGCCGCGCACAGCGGGATGCGCGCCGGCGATGCGCTCGATCTGCGGCTGATGAGCGCGGCGGCGAGATACGGCGCGCGCAATGAATTGCTTTCAGGTAAGGACGTTCGGTTCGCCGTCGTGCGAAATGGATCCGTCCGTTGGATGACGCTGAAGCCCGAGCCATACACGCGCGTTCCATTTTGGGCGTCGTCGCAGTGGATGTTCAACTGGGCGTTCTGGTTGGGCTCCGCGCTCAGCCTTTCGATCGCCGCCCTCCTGATGTGGCGTCGTCCCGACAGCGTCGAGGTGCGGCTGCTCGCGCTGACGCTCATCTTGATCAATCTCGGAGAGAATCTCTTCCCCATCAACGGATGGCTCACTCCGTGGACCGCCTTCGACGCCGCGATCAACGTCGTAGCGCAGTTTCTGTTCATGGCGGGCGTCGCTCTTCTCGCATCCTACGCGTTGCTCTTTGGCCGTCCCGTTTCGCTTGCGCGGCGACTGCTTACGACGTTTGCGTACATTTTCGCCGCGCTATCGGCACTGATCTGGACCAGTGCAGGACAAGGAGGTCCCGGCCCGGGAGGCGTTCTCGGCATCGCAGGGTTATGGTTCGGTACGCTCGACATCCGCGCGTGGCTCGCGACACGACCTTTGCCGCTGTTCGCGGCCGTCGTCGGGCCGCCGGCGATCGCGCTGCTGTGCTCGATCGTTGCGGTGCGCGCCTCTAGCGGATCCGAGCGCACTCGCATCGCGTGGGCTACGGGATCTCTCGCGGTACTCTACCTCTTCGGCATCGCGACGATCCAATCGTATCTTACGACGAACGTCGTTCTCTACTATTGGATCCTCAACGTCAGTTGGGTCGTCGCGCCCTTGGGTCTCACCTACGCGTTGCTGCGCCGGCGTCTGCTCGACGTCGGATTCGTACTCAACCGCGCGGCGGTGTTCACGGGTGTCTCGCTCGTCGTCGTCGGCCTCTTCACCCTTGCGGAGTGGGCGCTCGGAGGATGGCTCCATTCCGCGGGCCGCGTCGCGAACGTCGCGGTAAGCGCGGCAATCGCGCTCGCGCTTGGACTCTCGTTGCACGAGATTCATACTCGGGTCGACCGCTTCGTAGACAAGGTTTTTTTCCGCAAGCGCCACGACGACGAGCGGGCGATGACGCGTTTCGCGCGGGAGTCGGCGTTCATCACGAACCCCGACGTGCTCATCGAGCGCGCCACGAAGACCCTCCAACAACATGCCGGCGCATCGTCGGCTACATTTGCGCTGTACGACGGTGCCGGACGCTACGGTGACGTTGATGAGAACGATCCCGCGCTCGTGTCGCTGCGTGCATCCCATGACGTGGTGGACCTCCACACGATCCATACGGCGCTGGCGGGGGAGTTCGCCTATCCCATGTTAGCCCGTGGGCACCTCGTTGGAGCGCTCGTCCTTGGCCCGAAGAGCAGCGGCGAACCGTACGCGCCCGACGAGTCGTTGGCCATTACACAGATCGCTCATGGCGTAGGCGTCGCGCTCGATCTGCTCGGCGTACGCACGAACGGCCGAAGCGACGAAATCTTGCGTGCGCTTCGAGACCTGCCCGATGCCATCGCCGAGAGAATGCGCGCGCCGCACCTATAAGGATTCGAGAATGAAACGTTTTGCAACGGAGACGGGCCGCGTCGAGGCGTTCAGCGACGGAGTCCTCGCCGTCATCATCACGATCATGGTCTTGGAGCTTCGCCCGCCCGCCGGCACGGATCTGCAGTCGCTGGCAGCGGCGCTGCCGGCCATCGCAACGTACGCGCTCAGCTTCGTATTCATCGGGATTTACTGGAATAATCACCACCACATGCTGCGCGCGAGCCGCGGCGTGGACGGTCTCGCGATGTGGGCGAACCTAAACCTGCTGTTCTGGCTCTCCTTGGTTCCCTTCTCAACGGCATGGCTCGGCCGCAACCCGTTGGCGAGCGGTCCGACGACGCTGTACAGCCTCATCTTCTTCCTCGATGCGGTAGCTTACACGCTGCTTCAACGCGCGTTGCTCAGCGTCAACGGCGTCGAGGCGCCGTTCGCCAAGGCAGTCGCCTCCGACGTAAAAGGAAAGCTCTCCCTCGTTCTGTACCTGATCGCTATCGCGCTGTCGTTTTTCTACCCGATAGCGTCCGACGCCATACTCCTCGCGGTCGCCGTCATGTGGCTCGTGCCCGATCGCCGCTTCGAGCCGCTGATCACCATCAAATGAAGCCGCAAGGCTTGTAGGAATCGTTCCAACCGCTCGAAAAACGGGGGCGGATGAACACACGCGCTTCGTCCTCCTTTTACAAGGAAGTCCTCTCGATTATCGACGATCGCCACCTGCTGGGGCATCCGTTCTACTTGGCGTGGACGCGCGGCGAGCTGACGCTAGAACAACTGGCGCAGTATGCCGGTCAGTACATGCACCACGTCCTCGCCGAGCCCACGTATTTGAGCGCCGTGCACTCAAAGATGCCACACTTCGCCGCAGACGGCAGAGCCGACTTGGCGCCGCGTCAGGCCATATTGAAGAATCTCGTCGAGGAAGAACTCGGCGAACGGAATCATCCAGCGTTATGGAAGCGCTTTGCCGCCTCGTTGGGCGTTTCCGAAGAGGATTTGGCCGCCACGCCGGCCATGCCGGCGACGCAAGATCTGATCGCGCACTTCGGCGATTGCTGTCGCAATCGGCCGTACTATGCGGGTTTGTCCGCACTGCACGCCTTCGAGTCGCAAGTTCCCGCTATCGCATCGGTAAAGGTTGAAGGCCTGCGACGATTCTACGGAATCACGGATCCGGCGGCGACCGAATTCTTCACGGTGCACGAAAAAGCCGACGTCGAACATTCCGCTACCGAGTGGCGCCTGATCGAGTCTGCTGCCGGCACGCCCGCGGCGCAAGACGAGGTCTTGGCGGCGACGCGGCAATCCTGCGACGCTCTGTGGAGCTTCCTCGACGGCGTCTACGTGGTCGCCTAAGCTCTCTAAGCTGTCATGATGCGGCTCGCGCTCGCCGCCGCCGTTTTCGCCACGCTGACCGTCGCGAATACCGGGCCGAGTGGCTATCCGCTGTACGGCCCCGACAACATCGCCGTCGATCGCTCCGGAAACCTCTTCGTAACGGATCACGCCGGCGCAAACAAGCTTCGGCTGCTCAAGCTCGCGCCGGACGGCAAGATCGCGGCGGAGTGGCACATCTTCGCGCCGGATGGTCCGCAGAGCAGCGGACCCGAGGACGTAACGCTCGATGCGGCAGGCTTCGTCTACGTCACCGATCGCGGGGCGCGCGACGTCGTCAAGCTTTCTCCCACCGGCGACGTGGTCGCGCGCTTCGGCGAATTTCACGACCTCGGCCACATCGTGCTCGACAGCCACGGCGACATGCTCGTGTGCGAGGGCGCGGCCAATCGCATCACCCGGCTTTCGCCCGATGGTCGCCTACTCGACCGCCGGCAACGGACGAAAGGCATTGGACTCGATCAGTCCTACTTGCCCGAAAGCATGGCGATCGATCGGCGCGACAATCTCTACGTGCTCGATTTCGGCAATCGGCGCGTGCTCAAGATCGCTCCGAGCGGAAAAACGCTCGTGGCGTTTCCACTGCCGGCCCGCGAGCCGGCGGGCCTCGCCCTCGACTCGCGGGAGGACATGTACGTTCCCGATCAGGCGACGCACCTGATCTTCGTGCTCGCGCCCGACGGCACAACGCTACGCTCGATCGAGTACGATGGTTCGACGGAACTCTTCAGGAACGGCCCCGGCGGCGTCGCGATTGACACCGGCGGAAACCTCTACGCGCCCGACGGCGCAGCGATCGTGAAGCTGACGCTCACCGGAAAGCTGCTCGCGCGGTTCGAGTGATCGCGCGAGAGGTTACGCCGTAAAGGTCGCGATCTCGTTGGCGTCGCGCAGCGACGTCCACCACGTTGTGTCGTCGTGCAGCAGGTAGCGCGCCTCGTCGGGTAAGGACGCGATGCGCTCGAACTGCGGACGATTCTGCGCGACATCCAGAGTGCCGAAGGCCAAATTTTCGAACTCGTCGTCGGCGGAGATCATGTAGAATCTAGCGTCGGGCCCGAACGCAAATCCGGCGCAACGAGTCGGCAACGCGATCTCGCGCCGAATCGCGTAGTCCGAACTCATCTCGAGAATGCGGCGATTGTGCATCTGTCCGAGGTAGAGCGCCGAATCTCTCGCGGTTAGGAAGGAGCCCGTCATATCCTGACACGCCGTCTTGCTCGCGACGTCGAATGCGCCGTCCCGAATGCGGTACAGATAGCGATCGTCTTCCTCGCCGTGCGCGATGACGGCGACCAGCTCGCCGCCCAGCGGCGCGATGCCGTACGGTCTGCCCGGCGCTTCAATTTCCTTCGTGACTTCGAGGCTTTGCGGATCCAGCACGTAGACGCGATCGGTATCCCAGGATCCCATCCAGAGATTGCCCTGAAATTTCGCGAGCCCGAAAGGGCGGTTCGCCGGCGACGGCCGGCGCGTCAGTTCCAATGTCGCTTGCATACGCACTGAAACGCCGCCCCGTCGAGCAGAGTTGCAGGCTGTCGACTACGCGGCCGCGGCCAGATCGAACCGGTCGAGGTTCATCACCTTCTCCCATGCGGCGACGAAGTCGCGCACGAAGTGGGCGCCGTCGATCGCGTAGACTTCCGCGATGGCGCGCAGCTGCGAGTTCGATCCGAACACCAGGTCGCAGTTCGTCGCGGTCCACTTCACCTCGCCGGTGCGCCGGTCGCGGCCTTCGTACGTGTAGTCGCCGGCGGCGCGTTGCCACGTCGTCGACATGTCGAGGAGGTTGACGAAGAAGTCGTTACTGAGCGTGCCGGGCCGCTGCGTGAACACGCCCGCTTGAGAGCCGCCGGCGTTCGCACCCAGCACGCGCAGGCCGCCGATTAGCGCGGTCATCTCGGGTGCGGTCAGCGTGAGCAGGTCCGCCCGGTCCACCATGCGCTGTTCGGGCGAGCGCGCGTGCCGGTTGCCTAGGTAGTTGCGGAATGCGTCCGCCTGCGGCTCCAGCACGGAGAACGATTCGACGTCGGTGTTCTCTTGGGTCGCGTCGGTGCGGCCGGCTGCGAAACCGACCGTTACGTCGTGATCGCCGTCTTTCGCCGCCCGCTCGATTGCCGCGCAGCCGCCTACAACGATGAGGTCGGCCAGCGAAATTTTCTTACCGCTCGTCGCCGAAGCGTTGAAGTCGGCTCGTACCTTCTCCAGCGCTTGCAGCACCTTCGCCAAGTCCGCGGGCTGATTGATCGCCCAATCCTTCTGCGGCGCGAGACGAATGCGCGCGCCGTTGGCCCCGCCGCGCTTATCGGTGCCGCGGAACGTCGACGCCGACGCCCACGCGGTCGTCACGAGCTGCGCGATGGTGAGTCCGGAATCGAGGATGCGGCGTTTGAGCTCGGCGATATCCTGTTGGCCGACGAGCGCGTGATCCACGGCGGGCACGGGATCTTGCCAAATCTGAGGCTCCGCCGGCACTTCCGGCCCGAGATAGCGCGCGATCGGGCCCAT